>NZ_JBOFBG010000020.1:0-137040 GCF_051594305.1 Paenibacillus sp. IHBB 3054
CAGTTCAAATGAGGTGCCGCTTGCCGTTTGAAGATATGGAGTGTATCCGGCTTCATTCAGAACTTTACTGCCCTTATTGGTAATACTCAGTCCTACCTTGGCGTACACTTTACCGCTAAATTTATAGAGCTGCAGGGAATCCGCACTTGCTGTAACTGGAATATCATTCATGGTGGTACTCAGGATCTTGCCGCGTTCAGCGGCTGTGGAATAGCCCGCCGGAATCGCCAGAGCTCCCGCATTCTTTAGATACCCCTTGGCTTTGGCGTCCCATACGTACATGGCAATCTTCATCCCCTGCAGCGAAGTCGTTTGACCGACATTCACATAGTAGGTCACACGCAGGCTGTCCTTGGCTCCGACCTTTTTCTTAAGCGCATCGGCGGTTACAGGGTTAGCGGGAATGGCTGAACCACCCGGCGTGACTACACGCGGAAAATAATGCACCAGATTGGCACTAGAACTGCTGTTGTTAGAGATCTTAAGCGTATAGGCCAGAATATTGCCACCGGCTTGCGGCCAAATATTAACATCCTCAACGGTAGCTTTGACACTCGTATCCAGCTGGATGGCCCCCAGATTCTTTGCTGTGGCACTTGCTCCTGCGGACATCTTAAAACCGGCACTGCCTACTGTTGCCGGAGCTGCCGAAACAGTATATCCAGACATTTGGCTGATTAGAAAAGCGCTTAACAGCAGAGCAACATATTTTCCTCTATGTAATCGCATCACATGGTTTCCTCCTAAAAATCTATACAAATTTAGAGCCCGAGGCTCTAGTCTTTTTTGATCGCTACCAGAGCATTAGTATTGGAAGCGCTAATTGCCGGATATATCCCTGATAGAACACCCGTCATTACTGCAAATGCAATACCTAGCGGGATATTTTTTACAGATATAGAAATCACCATCCCCGTCGTTGACTCTCCTAGGGGGATAATAGATGTCGTTGCAAGCAACTCATTTACTCCAGATATAGTTAAATAGGAAATCAACACCCCGATGGCCCCGCCGAGTAATCCTAGTAATGCAGCCTCAGCGATAAACATATTACGTATTTGCCATAAATTAGAACCCAAAACCTTCATAATCCCGATCTGTTTTCGCCGCTGATGGGTAGACATGGTCATCGCTACAATGATAGATATAGAAGCAATTACAAGAATGAACAAACCAATTCCGAGGGCCGTCTTTTTGATCATTTTGAACTTCTCATTCACTTCGACCTGATGGTATAAGTTTGTTTCTGTAGATAAGATCAGCCTTTGAATTTGCCCTTCTACTTGTGCAACATAATCCTGACTGTCTACCTTAACCAACATTGAATCGTAGCTTTGTGTCTCTGGAGACTCTCCTTTTAAACCAAACTCTTCTGAAAGCAATAGTGCAGTTTCCAGCGAAACATAGGCTTTTTTATCGTAAGCAGCATCCCCCCTGCTAACTCCATCTGGTTGTTTCAGTATCCCAGTGACGCGAAGAGAAGAACTGACGGTATTCTCCTCGAACTCCGTATTAAAATACCGATATTGAATTTGCTGCTGATATAATTTTGAAGACTTCATATTCAGATTATTGAATTGTTGGATTAAACTATCATTATAAGGATCTTCTTGTAAGCGCTCCATCATTTTATTGACCGTATCAACATCCATCAAGCCAATAGTCGCCCCGTGGTTTAATACAACTGTGCCCACCGCATCTGAAGGTCCCCCCTGTTCGAAAGATTTGTCAAAGCTGGTGAGCGACTGAAGATCCGTGCCAAGGACCTCAACATAGTTACTATTATTGTCTATCGTGATCATATCAAAGCTTTCAACCTGCATAAAAGGTGCTACTGCTGTAACATGCGGGAGTTTCTTAATAAGCTCTATCTTCTGCTTGGTCAGCCTTCCTCTATCAAAGTTTCCTTTTTTCGAAGTGCCGCTGCCTTTTGTAGAGATCCCTACATTTGGTTTAACGGTGATTTCATTCATCTTGAAGTTCCTGTTCATCTCATCTAAGGAATATTGCTGGGCAGATTCTCCAACACTCATGGCGACTATAAGAGAGGCACAACCTATCGAAATCCCTGTCATGCACAATGCCGTGACTACTTTACGTCTTTTGATTTGATCCCAGGCCAAGCTTGTGATGTCGCGAATTCGCACTAAGCCCCCCTCCCTGCAGGTATACTTTCACTATCAGTTTGTTCTGTTACCAGATATCCGTTCCGCAGTGTAATAACACTCTGCATCTGCTCCGCAACCTCGGCTTCATGCGTTACAATGACGAAGGTTGTATTCCTTGCCTTGTTTAGCCGCTGCAGAATTCCGATGATCTCTTCCTCTGTTTTGGTATCCAAATTTCCGGTAGGTTCATCGGCAAAAATGATAGAAGGCTCTGTTATAAGAGACCTTGCGATACTTACGCGCTGCTGCTGGCCACCTGATAGTTGTGAAGGGAAGAGATCCGATTTTCCCGGCAACCCCACTTCCTCAAGCAGAGCAAGTGCCTTCTTTCTACGCACGGAGGGACGGACCGATTGAAAAACAAGGGGTAATTCCACATTTTCACGTACCGTCATTGTGGCGATCAATTCATAGGATTGAAAAACAAAACCGATATGTCCACGCCGGAATTCGGCCAGTTTATTCTCACTCATCTTGACGATATCCTGGTCCGCAATATAAATTTGGCCATCTGTTGGCTTCATTAAGCCTGCCATAAGATTTAACATGGTCGATTTACCCGATCCTGAGCTCCCCAGCAGAGCGACCATCTCTCCCGGCTTCACACGAAAGCTGACTTGATGTAGCACCGGCACTGTCTCCGTGCTGTTTTTAAAAGCATGTGATAAATTCTCTACTCGAAGCATGTTAAGAACTCCCTTAATATAATGAATTGTGTTTCATTATCCCCATTATAAAAAGTGATTGTATCGGACTTCGACAGACTTGTATCCAAGTTGTAAATCATTCACTGCCGCACACAAATAAGACCAGCGCAATTAGATATACGCTGGTCTATAGGCAATTGCCGTGTCTAAAACGTAAAACGGTAAATTTCGCTTTTACTTAATTGGCTACCGGTAACGAATAGATCGTCCTCATGCCATTTCATCGTTTGTACAGATTGGATGTTTTGATAGATCACTGTATCTGAATCCAGGCTCCCATTGTCCAAATAAGCAGCATGCATATCCCCTATTTGATTGCTGTTTACCATAAAGTAAGCGATTCGGCTTTCATCGGACTGCAACGCATAATTCGTTATGATACCTTCCTTCAAAAGCTTGAACTGGCCGGTCGCTTGATTGTAAAGGAAGAGTCCATCTGTATTATTTATTTTCCCCTGGAGCACAAAATCGCCATTATTCGTTACTAAAAATTGATTGATTTGTTCACCTTTGGCCACTAACTTTACCTTACTTGTATTCTTCAAATCCATTTCAAATATACCGTAACTGCTGTTAATTTCCGCTAAAAAATAAACCTTATTTTTTCCTGGGTTCTGGATGATATCCCATCTAATTGTGATTCCGTTCAGATTGCTGGAGCCAATGGAAGTTCCTATTAATTCCAGTAATTGGTCATACGTAATCAACTGCTGCACTTTGCCCGTCGAAACATTAGTTAATATAACAGTGCTCCCGGAGAAGCCTAAATAACGTTCATGATCAATGAACATGTTGGAATATGAATTATCATTCTTCAACTGTTTCAGATCCTTATTCAACTCCAGGCTGTACACATTAGTTCTTAAGCTCTCTCCCCCATTTTCAAACTTCGAATAGATTAGCTGTTTCGCATCGGGAGTCAAGGTAATTCCATATTCAACATTCTCAGCAATATCAGACATTTGATTATTATCCAGATGCAATACTGCTATTTTCAATCCACTTAAAGAGTTGTCTGGCACAGTAATAATAACATTATTGTGATCTCGCACTTGAAGATCATATATAGGATAATTATTAGTCAGCTTGGTTACAGCTTTAATCTCAAAAGCCTCAGCATTGCTTGAAATAAGACTCGTATTGAACTGACTATTCTTAAGAACCACCGTTCTAGAGTCAATACTACTTAGGGCATAGATGCTGCCAAGTCCATAAAACCCCAATATAAAGACAAGCAGTAACAGGCCCAAGATCATGTAGTGCCGGTAATTCCCCAACAAACTCACCTTCTTCATTTCCAATCCTCCGGCAAGCTGATTTTGATTTCTGTGCCCTCGTTCAAGATGCTCTGTAGTTTAATGGCTCCGTGATGATCCTCGATAATGTTTTTTACAATACTTAATCCAAGCCCGGCACTTCCCTTCTCTTTGAGTATGTTCTTCTTCGCTCTGTAGAACGGTTCGAACACATGGGTGATATCCTCTGCAGGAATCCCCTCCCCCTCGTCTTTGACCTTAACCACTACCACATCTCTTTCCTTGAAGGATTCCACGTAAATTACAGAGTTTACATCCCCATACTTAATGGAGTTGTCTAACAAATTTAGAAATACCTCTTTCAGTTTATCCCGGTCCCCTAAAACGAATAATCCTTCTTGAAGCTCGAAATGAATATTAATGTTATATTTTCTAGCTTTAATCCTCATATCCTCGCATGCTTCTTTAGCAATTTCCGACAAATTAACCTTCTCAAAGGGATAGGTGGTACTCAATGTTGCCGATTGGGATAGTTCCAGTATTTCAACGACCGCCCGGTTTAACCGCTGACTTTCATGAATGATATAATTCATTCCCTTTTCAAAAAAGGGAGCGTCTGTAAATCCGTTATCCTTCACAATCTGTGCATAACCGAGAATGGTCGTTAAGGGGGTCTTTAGCTCATGCGTAACATTGTCAAAAAAAACTTTACTTTGGGCCTGAGCCTGTTTGACTTCATCCCGTTCTTGTTTAATAATTTCGATCTGATCTTTAATGTGTTTAATCATGATCTGAAATCTGCGGGCTAACTCGCCAACCTCATCGCTGGATGATATTGGAATATCTATATCAAAATTACCTAAAGTAACCTGATTGGAACGTTCGGTCAGCTCACGGATCGGTTTGGTGATTTTTCTGGAGATAAAGATGGAGGCAATAAAGATAAAGCTGAAAATAATGGCGGCAAACATTTTGATGATCGATTGAAAACGAGCGTTCCTTTGATAAAGCTGACTGTAATCTTTCTGATAATTCAAAAATCCAATAGGCGACTGCTTCTGCAGGATAGGGAAGGACAAAGTAACAATCACTTGGTGGTCAACCCTATTAATCGTGTAAGCAATTTGGGAGCGTGAGGCAGATTCAGTCTGAATTTTGTCCTCATTCATATAAGAAATCGTCACAGGTCCGCCAATTCCAGCCGATAACTCCTGAGAGAGTCTATTTTTTTCCGTGACTAATGTTTTTCTACTCATCCTTTTTTTATGGACCAGAAAATATTGATTGATATAAATATCCAAATTTGTTTTCGTATTAATCATGTCCTCATTAATGATCCGATACATATTTTGTTCCGTAACTCTGTAGGATACAAACAGCATTGCAGAAAGCCCCACAAAAATAACAATTGAAAAAACAACCACAATTTTAAATTGAATTGGAAATTTCATGGTCTCACCTCGATACCAGCTTATACCCGATGCCAAATATCGTCTCTATCATGGATAGGCTGTGCTCCTCATCCAGTTTTTTACGGATTCTTTGCACGTGGATATCTACAGTCCTGGTATCTCCAGCAAAATCAAAATCCCATACCTTATCTAAGAGATCCGATCTGCTGAATACTCTTCCCTTATGCTCTGCAAAAAATAACAGAAGATCATATTCTTTATTGGTGAGTCCGACTTTCATTCCGCGTTTCAGCACTTCCCTATTACCTTTATGAATCTGTATCTCTGCCCCTACATTGATAAATTCAGAGGTTTGGTTCTCCAAAGAATCTCCTATTAAATCTATTCTGCGGAAAATCGCCCGGATTCGGGCGATCACCTCTCTAATATCAAAAGGTTTGGTGATATAATCATCGGCTCCTAGTTCCATGCCCAGAACTTTGTCTATCGTGTCGGACTTGGCTGTAATCATGATAACCGGGATCGCGGAGTCCAAAGAAACTTGTTTACAAATATCAAAACCGCTCATGTCCGGCAACATCAAGTCCAGTAAAAGCAAATCCGGTTTGAAATGCTTCAGAATTTCCAGACCCTGCGTTCCTGTAGCCGCTCCTCTGGTAACAAATCCTTCTTTGCGAAGGGAGTACGCAAGCAAATCACGTATGGGGTCTTCATCTTCAATTAATAATATCGTTTTCTGATTCATGGCTGCGTTAATCTCCCTAATTCCAATATCTAAAATCGTCTCTTTATCTTCATTATTTTATCAGATATTTCTTCATTCATCTTACTGTTTGATCAGTAATCCTATAAGTTACAATTTGGATACAACTCTGAAACAGCATGCTTCTTTTTGGGAAGGATTCCATTGCCTACAAAAAAGTCAAAAAGCAACTTATCCGCAGACAAGTCGCTTTTTGAACGCTGTATTTTTTATAAATACTACATAGTCATGATAGAATAATAACTCTATACATCACTCTTTAAGAGAACCTACTACAATTCCTGTAACAAAATATTTTTGCATAAAAGGGTAAATTAAGAGCAGCGGCAATGTTGAGACAACGATTTTGGCGGCATTTAGTGTCCGGTTCGAAATCTTAGCGTATTCGATCAGCTTTTGCGGATCGGTTATATTTTGCGCGTCTACGCTGAGCTGCTGGATATAAGTCTGCAACGGATAGTTTGACGTTTTATTTATATACACCAGAGCACCGAAATAATCATTCCAATGCCCAACAATCGTGAACAGCGTTACCGTAGCAATTGTAGGCAACACCACAGGCACGTATATGGTTGAGAGAATTCTCCACTGCGAAGCCCCATCAATGGTTGCAGCTTCCTCCAAGGATTTGGGCACTGCCCGGAACGCATTCATCAATAGAATGACATTCCCGACCGCCACGGCTCCCGGCAGAATCAGAGCCCAGATAGAGTCGAGGAGATGAAGCCCTTTGACTACCATAAAGGTTGGAATTAGCCCCCCGGAGAACAGCATGGCGATAATCACAATATTCATGTACACCTTCTGCGCCCGGAATTGTTTTGAGCTTTTCGATAACGGATAAGCGGCCAGAATCATCAGGCTCATATTGACGATCAAACCAAGGACAACCCGCTCTACCGAAATCATAAATGAGCGCCAAAACTGGCTGTCCGAGAATAGCTTCTCATAGGAACTGAACGTAGGATGAACCGGAAAAATACTTACCATGTTAGCAGAAACCGCTGCGTTGTCACTGAACGAAATAGCAACCAGATTAATTAAAGGGATCAGGCAGGACAAAGTGAGAGCTAACAGCAATATCCAGATCATGATGTCCGCAATTCGGCTTTTTATGGAATGCGCGTAAATGGAAAACACCTCCCTCTTTAGAAAATTCGGTAATCCGTTAACTTTTGAGCTAGCTTATTGGCAGAAAGAATGAGGACGATTCCGACAACAGACCGCAAGAGCCCGATGGCTGTACCCAAGCTATATTGTCTCTCCACTAAGCCTACCCGGTATACATAAGTGTCAATAATATCGGAAGTTGCGTAAACCAAGGGATTATAAAGATTGAAAATTTGGTCAAAACCGGCATTGAGTACATTAGGCAAATTTAAAGCCGTAACAAGTAATATGGTAGGCATCAAGCCGGGCAAAGTCACATACCACAGCTGTTTAAAACGATTGGCTCCGTCGATGGAAGACGCCTCATAAAGTCCCGGATCAATAGCCGTCAATGAGGCTAAGTATATGATGGAGCCATATCCAAACCCTTTCCACACATCAGTCAGCACCAGCATAGGTCTAAACCAATGATTGCTGGCCATAAACAAAACCGGATCAATGCCAAGCCATCCCAATAATGCGTTGACCGGTCCTTCGTACGAAAAAATATTCATCACGACTGTAGCCAATACGGCCCAGGAAAGAAAATTAGGCAAATAAACAACGGTCTGCATAAACTTTTTGGCAAAACGTACGCGGATTTCATTTAACAATAAGGCGAATACAATCGAAACAAAGGTTCCCACAATAATTTTCCATATGGCGATTACCATTGTGTTGATTAAAATCTGCCGGCTGTCGGGAATTTGAAACATAAACTTGAAATTATCAAGTCCCACCCATGCTGATCCGCTGATACCTTTGGCCGGAATGTAATTTTGAAAAGCCATTACGATGCCGAACATCGGTATGAAGGAGAAAATAATCAAGAAAACCATACTCGGTGCGAGCATAAGGTGAAACGCAGCTTGGTCTTTTTTATTTTTCATCAAGAATCATCTCTTTCAGCATCATTTGGAGGTGAGTGCTTCGTTGACTTCCTTAGTAATCGTATCGCCGCCGGTTTTTTTCCAGCTGCTCACAAAACTATCAAATGCATCAGGGGTTTGCTCTCCGGTAATGATCTTCAAATACATTTCAAGCTCCATTTTGGTCAATGTCGGCCACTTCAGCGCCATGGAAGGCGTTGTTCCAAAAAAGATAGGGTTAATCTCGTTAACTTTTGAATTCTTGACCAGGTTGGCAGTTGTGATGCTCGAAGTATACCCAGCCCAAGCGGTCGGGTCCGGCTTCTCTCCATTTTTTACACTGTCCAGATATTTCTTGTAGGAGCGGTAGGAGTTCTTATCACTGTTGCTGAGCAATTTGCTGCTGTCACCGGTCTTTAGCGCATCCTCATAAATCCCGACATTACGGTAAAATGCATCATAGTAATCGATATTCATGGCCAGCGGAGAGCCTCCGATATTATTGCTGCTGTAGTCTTCAAACTCCTTCAAAACGGTTGCGTCCTTTTCCAGATAACGCTGGTAATCAAACTGAAGGCTGGCCATTTTTACAGCAACCTCCGGATGCTCGAACCCCTTCCGAACCACAAGGTAACTGCTGGCAGAATTGCCGGTGAACATCGTAACTGAGCCATCCTCCGATTGCGGAGCCACATAGGAAACCCACTTGGCATCCGGGTTCAGCTTAAGCGTGTCCGCCACCGTCCAGCTTCCCCACCAGTTGTCCATGAACGAACCGCTCTTTCCGCTGGTAAGCAGCGCCTTTCGGTCGTCGGATGTCCGCACTGCAAATTGTTGGTCAATCAATTTCTTGTTGTATAGATCCGCCAGCTTTGCAAGGGCAGGTTTCATTTCAGGCTGTACGGAACCATAAGCCGCCTTTCCGCTTCCATCCTTAATCCATTGTTTTGGGAAAGCGCCATACAGCGCAAAAATGTTGTTCAATTCGTACTGCCCCCCGGATATTCCGGCAACATTTTCATTATCGACCACAAGACCGACCGTTTTTCCGGCTCCATTGCCGCCGGGATCTTTCTCTAGAAATTGAGTAATAATATTTTCTACATCACCCATCGTTTTGGGCTCGGAGAGGCCCAGTTTGTCCATCCAGTCTTTACGCAACCAAAGTACACCCGGGCCGTGTGAAATTTCGGTAGTGGGCAGCGCCATTATTTTATCGTCAAATCTGGCGGTCTCCAGAACACGGCCGTCATAGGAATCGTAAATCTCCTTAATCCGGTCGCTGGCACAGTTTGTATAAGCATCCGTCAGATCCGCAATCAGGTCATTCTCATAGAGCTGTTGCAGGGTGGTCTGGTCGGAAACCACCATGATGTCGGGAATAGTGCCCCCTGCAAGGGCCATCGAAACCTTTTGAACATAATCCGTGCCGTCATTCGCTTCAAATGCAACTTCGTTTTGTACGTTGAGCTTATTTTTAAAATATCTCGTCCACACATTGTTGGTGGAATTATCCCCCTCATAAGCTGTCCCCTCAAGCGCCGTATAGCTAGTTGCTGTCGCTCCAACCGTATAGTTAACGGTTTCAGGATAGGCTTCATAAGGTGTCGTCATGGCTTTCTTCCATGCCGGATCATTCAAATTGACCGCAGATTCTTTGGTGGTATTGTTGGAATTGGAGTTTTGACAGCCTGCGAGAGAAGCGGATAAAAGCGCTGTCAACAAGATAGAAGCAGACTTTTTAACTGTCGATTTCATTACATAATCCCCCTTAATTGATAAGAACGAAAGCCCATATTGTTTTGCATCTTCATTGTAGAACTATGGCCATTTGACCGTATACGCAAATAAATTGCGTTTTACACAAATATATAACTCACTTTAAGCAACATGTTTTGCCCGCTGATTGAATTCATTTAAACCATGGTACAATCAAAATGAATTACTGGGTTTGGCATACTGCGCTTGGAGAGGACGACCGAAATGTTAAGCATATTAGTAGTAGATGACCAAAGGGAAGAACGGGAGGGTATTGAATTTCTCATTCATGAACTGGGGTGTCCCCTCCATGTCGTAACGGCGGAAAACGGACGAAAGGCGCTCGATTATTTAGAGCATAAGTCTGTAGATATCCTCTTTACTGATGTTAGAATGCCATTAATGGATGGACTGCAGCTTTCAAAAAAAGCTTTAAGCCTTCAATCCAGCTTGAAAGTTATTCTGTTCAGCGGCTTCGCCGAATTTGAATATGCAAAAACGGCCATCTCCCTTGGTGTCTCGGAATATCTCCTCAAACCGATCAATGTTGAAGCCTTTCAAAATACCATGCAAAAAGTAATGGATCAGTTAATGGACCAAAAACAGGAAAATGCCGCTTCGCAAATTAAACAAGGTTATGTTAAGAAACATGTGCTTTTTAATCTGGTTAACGGCTTGGGAATGCCGTCCTCTATGAAGGATGTTTCGTTCGGTCTACCCGATCATTATCATGGAATGGTTTTGATGGAATTTGAAAAGAATTTTTTTGAGAATGCCGAACCGGATTTCGAGGAATTTATCTTGTCTTTGTTAGAGGGGCAGATTGATTACTTAAATCTAAATGATTGTCAAAGTCTGCTGCTGTTTTCCCAGCGTCAATCATGGTCTTTCTCTTCATTCCATGAATTAGGCATGTATATACGAGACAGCATACTAAAGAAATATAAAGTGAATTGCTACCTTGCTATTCATGATGAAATCACTTTGTTACCGGATCTTTCAACGGCTCTGATTCAATTAGATCAACTGATGGAATACCGGTTCTTCTCACCGGATTATTTTGTATTTGATGTCAAAAAAGATTTTTATTTTGCTGATGATAGGCTCCCCGAACTATCAGATAATGATTTATTAGACAAAATCAGAAGTGATTTGATGGATAGAGATTTTTTTAGTCTTAGAGCCAATACAGATTTATTGTATCAAAAATATGCGAAGCAGCTTCAATTTTCACAATTATATGTCAAGTATATGTTCTCCTCTTTGTATCAGGAAATTATGACTTATTCAGCACCTATCCCTGAAATAGAGCTCTGCCGGGGAATCGAAAAACTATACAAATCAGAAGAATTAAAGGAAATAAAAGAAATCATATTTGAAGGAATTGCCCGTCTTGAACAAGAGTACAGCAGTTCGGAATTTTTAAACCGGGATATTGCCTCTGTAAAGCAGTACATCGGGGAACATTATGGCGAGGATTTGAGTTTGGATCTACTTGCTGCAAAGGTACATTTGTCTCCCCATTATTTAAGTTCAATTTTCAAAAAAAATACGGGAAACGGATTAAACAAGTATATTAAAAATGTTCGTATGAAAATAGCGAAAGACTTGCTGATGCAGACACATCTAAAAGTATCGGACATTTGCTATAAAGTGGGATTTCAAAACGTTTCTTATTTTTGCCAAAATTTCAGAGATTTTTTCGGGCATACTCCTGAGAAATTCAGACAGCTGAATCAGAAACTCAACTTCGGAGAGGAATAGCATGCAGATATGGCAGTCTTTTAAACAGAGAATCGGTGACTTTCGATTTCAAACCAAAATAAAGCTTTCTTTTTTACTAGTAAGTATGATTCCTGTGATTGTTCTCGGAAGTTTTTGCTTCTCGAAAACCAGGTCACTCTTAGTGCAGCAAGCAAAAGCCGATCTAAATGCCACATTAACTCAAAGTGTCTTAACTGTAAATAATCAACTTGATGTTTATAATAAATTTATGAACTTTCTGAGCTTCAATCAAGAAATTATAAATGCCGCCAACAACACCTATACCAGTGAATATGAAATGTATGATCAGTTAACTAACGTAATCGATCAAAACTTCTATACCGCACGTTACTTAAATCCTGGAGTAGAACAAATCACGCTTTATACCGGGACTAATTTACCTCAACACGGAAACACCGTAATCCCTATTGATGAAATAAAGGGAACCTCCTGGTATCCGAATGTAATGAAATCGGTTGATGTTCTTTGGTCTGCCAGTGAAAAAAACATATACAGTGTCCGCAGAATCCTTAGCACGAAACACAGAAATCCCAAAGATAATATTCTATTTGCACGGGTTAACTATGATAAACTATTCAAAACTTTTGAGCCCCTCCAATCTCACGGCTCGGAGATTATTATATTGGACTCCAGCGGAAATACCGTCTATTCCTCGGGCGCTAACCGTGAAAATCCGGATATTCCGGTTACCGCTAAGCAACATTGGCAAGGTGAGAGCTACACCGCCTTGTCTTCTACTATTCCGCTTGCGGGATGGAACGTATATTTATATAAGCCGACAAATCTAATCACAAAGTCCGCATGGTGGATTGCCTTGATCGTGCTGTTGATGATTGCCGCCTGCATCGCGGCAGTTGTCGTGGCGGGCACTCTCTTTTCTCGTAGAATTATGTTGCCTATTCATCGGCTGCATAAAAGCATGAAGCTTGTTGGAGAAGGGAATTTGGAAATTAAAGTCTCTAGTGAGTCTAAAGATGAAATTGGTGATCTGATCAGAGGATTTGGAAATATGGTGGGGAAAACCAAGACTCTTATTGATACTGTGTATGTGGCAGAAATCGCCCGCAAGGAATATGAGATGAAAGCTCTGCAGGCGCAAATCAACCCTCATTTCCTTTACAATTCCCTCTCTATAATTAATTGGAGAGCACTGCGAATCCATGCGACGGACATTAGTGAAATGGCACAGCTTTTATCAACATTTTATCGTACTACTCTCAATAAGGGAGATAATCTTATATTGGTTTCAGATGAAATTCTTAATGTACAGTCCTATATTAATATCCAATTGATTATGCACAGCAATAATTTCAAAGTGGACTATCAGATTGATGACTCCATTCTTTCTTGCCTTATGCCCAATCTGATGCTCCAACCTTTAGTCGAAAATGCGATTATTCATGGAATTGAAAACCGTGAAGACGGTGATGGAATAATACATCTCTCAGCCAAGAAAGAAGAGCAAAGTATTGTTCTGCAGATTACTGACAATGGGGTTGGAGTGGAGGAAGAGCAGCTTGTACTTTTGCTTAAATCTCATTCTAAAGGATATGGACTTAAAAATGTAAATGACCGGGCGGTTCTAATGTACGGCGAGCAGTATGGACTGACGATCCATAGTATTGTCGGGGAAGGGACTCAAGTTACACTCAAAATTCCTTATGGCGAACTTCAAGTATGATCCTAGTTCAAAGCATCTTCCCCGTTGTTATGAGAATTTATTTATTAAATTTCTTTTCTATATCTTTAGCAAATCTCTCGCCCTCATCGGCTAAATGTTTTCTCATAAAGAATCCGCCAAAACCATTTATCCATGCTGCAATAGCCAGTAGCCGAGATGGAAAGTCCGCTCCAATCGTACAACTAAGTTCGCAAGAGTTGTTATCAATAGGCGTAACCTTCATTTCCCATGGAACTCCAACAATGGCTGGTATCCATCGGCATATATATGCTTTTGTCCTGTCAGAGTAGAAACGCAAATGATCGTCTGTGTGCTCTTTTAATTGATAGTGCTGAACAATCATCTCATTCCCCATATTTTCCACATTAACCATATAGAATTCCCCATCTTCAAAATAACTGCCCATTGCCTTGTGACCTTTTGAAAATGATTCATATTCAGCTGGAGTCATCTCAGTAACCCATTTGTACAAATTCACATGATTAGCAGCAATCTGCAATTTAAATTTCTTTGTCATTCTCATATTCATTAGCCTTCTTTCCTGTAATTTTTCTTGTGAGTTCATCGTGCCAATTCATAATCATTTGATAATACTCTTTGCCAAACATCAACGTCGCGTGCTCATATCCCCCCATCTCATGACCGTGTTGCTCTTCTATCAAGGTTAGCTTGTTATATTCACTGGCGACAGTGGTTTGAAAGCCGGCAATCAATCGAACAACCTCAAGATCCTCAAGATATTTATAGAAGAAAAGCTTATTCAAATACTCATAATTAAAAGGGGAAAAAGTACAGGGTGTCTTTAACCATTCTATAAATTCACTCTTCCCTTTTTCCGTGATACCATATGATTTTTTGAATCTGCCTTCCTCTACCACTTCTTCAAACTTGATAAGCTCCCCTTTTTCCATTTTTTTCAGCATAGGATATATGCTTCCGAAGCTGGCATCAATAAAGTTGGAAGTACTTAACGTCATCTTCTGCTTGATTTCATATCCTGTCATATCCTTTTCGCAGAGAAACCCAAGTATTACGTAAATCAACATAAAATCCATCCCTTCTTAAAGAAATTATATATACAAGCGATATATATCGTTTCGATACATTAAACTTAAAGGTTGACGATCGATTTGTCAATAGGGTTTGCGAAATTTTATTTAGAAAGCTTATTTAAGCTACTCTGGACTAGAATCAAAAAATGATGGTACTACGCTTTCGATATAAACAAAAAAAATCCAAAAGGATGTTATCCCTTTAGATTTCTCAAAGTAAACTGTAATTTCCAACATCTCTATCGCTTCGCCTTATAAAACTCGTGATACAGCTTCATAGGTGTTGGTCTCACGGTATCGAACCCAATAAGTCACGGGCGGCAGATTCAGGATGGTCTGGGCGCATCCTGTTCGGCTTTTTCTGCCACCGATGTAATCTTGACTTGGATATTATCGAAATCCACTTGCCCATTGGAGAAGCCGTCGATGCCGAAGACATGCCCCGTTAGTACAGTACTGCCCTCCGTACGGAATGCAAAGTTCTCCGCAATGACCTCATCCCCCATATAGACGCTGTAAGTCTGCGCATCCATATCAGCAATGATTTTGAAAGGATACCAAGTATCGTAGCTGAAAGGTTTCACATTTTTCCTAACGGATGATTCAGCCACTTTAATCCATGGATCATTGCCGGCGTTCTCAAAGGCTACTGTCATTGCGTAGGCGCCTGCTTGGTTTTTCGGCTGGAAAGCATTCGCATACTGAAGTCCCGTTTGAAAGCGTGAGGAATACTCTACAACGACTCTTTGGTCGCCGGTCGCAGATACCTGACCCACATAGGGAAGGAACATATTTACATATCCTTTCGTGGGTCCAGTACTAAGCCGCAAAAACTTATTCCCGGATTCTTCCACGATCTGCGCTGCACCGCCACTCTGGATTCGGGTGGCTTCAATTCCGAAAGTCTGTTTACCCGTTGTGTCATTCTCGAAATCCCGGTAAACGTTATAAGTCACGCCATCCTGTATAAGGTTGAGTGAACCTGACAGAGCTGCTTCCGCTTCAGCAAGGGAATTCCGCGCCTGGTTAAACTGCTCTTCAGTCATATTTCCGCCTGCGGACAACTCCTCCGCATGGTCCAGCGCAGCCAAGAGGGCATTATACGCAGATTGACTATAGTTGCCCAAACCTTCCCCTAAGGGGATTGAGAGATTGACTGTCCTGCTGCGAATTTCATTCACAATTTCATCAAGACCCCACCTAGGGACAACTTCGACGGCAGCGGTGGTATTAATGTCAAGACCCTTCAGTTTGCCAGACACCTGAACAGTGCCAGGCGAGTTGAACGCAAGTCCCTCCAGATTCCAGATGACCTCTGCAATGCCGGTATTCCCATCCGCATAGACCACCGGAACATAGAGGGGCAGCTTGGGTGTCTGTCCGGAAGGCGACTTCATCGCTACTGGATGAACCTGGGTAATCCGAGGCGCCTTAGGTGCCGGATCCGCAGTAATGCCGGCGTGAATGGCATTGGCAATCCATGTGTAGCCAGCGGCATTGCCGTGTACATAATCCGGGAACTGATCCAGTGTTGCATTCTTCGTTGCATCGTGTACGTCAATAAAACTACTGTCCGCAATCCGTGCAATCTGCTTTTGGAGCGGAACAATCTCGTTATGCAACACATCGGCCTGGATGCCATATCGATTAGACCCTGGTACGACTGTAGGCGATGTAGCCAGGTATACAACGGGATGGGAGTCCAAATCACGGTAGCTCTGGATGAGCGCCAGAGCATCATCCACATACTCTGCTTTGTACGGATCCCAGTTCAGCACCTTAGAGTCATTGGTTCCCAGCATGATGATAACAATATCGGGCTGGAATGCCTTACTCTCCATATATTTTCCTTGGTGCACATAGCCCTTCTTGGCGCCACCGGTATCGGTTCCCTTATTCAGCATGGAGGCACCGCTTACACCAAAGTTCGCCACCTCATAATTTCCACTGAGCAGGCTTTGCAACTTGGCGGGATACTTGTCTTCCGGCTTAATGGGACCTGCCGAATCAGAGCCAAAGGTAATGCTGTCACCAACAGTGGCGATCTTGATCCGGGCTACTGTCACTTTGGCAGCAGCTTTGTGATTATTAGTGTTGGTTACTATGCCTGTCAGGGTGATCCTTCCTGTAAAAATGTATTCACCAGACTTCGATGCGTCATAGGTCTTGTTATCCCAGGCCACATTCAGATTAGCTTTGTCACCACTACCAAGTGTAACCACCACCTGATTCGGCAGACTGTTCAATACGACTGCTTTATCAGTGCCGAGAGCTACAGCCGGAAGGGAAACAGGAGTAACGCCAGTAATATCATTAGGCGTCTCCGGCTTGGTAGGATTTATGATACTAACCTTAAAGTCGTCGTAGTCGATTGAGCCGCCCGGCATGTTATCCAATCCAAACCGCTGGCCAGTCAGCTTGCTGCCGCCTGTGTTGCGGAAGCTGAAGTCAGTGGCTACCGGAACAGGACCATTGTCCATATAGACGGTATAAGTCCGGGCGTCCCAGTTGCCCACCATCTTAAATGTGTGCCATTGATTGTAACTAAACGCTTTGACGCTGACCTTATCTGCATTGGATGTGCCCTTATGCACTTTGATCTGATGCACTCCACTTGCATTTTCAAAGGCAGTTACCATGGAATAATTGTTAGTACCGCTGTCGTTTCTCACCATGGCGCCATTGGCGTACTGGAAGTTGCCGTTAAATCTGGCGCGATATTCGATGACGATACGCTGATTCGAAGCAGCCTTTACCTCGCCTGCATACGGCAGAAACAGATCGGCCTTGCCAGCAGTAGAGGTTGTGGTCAAACGCAGGAATTGATTCCCGCCCTCATCTTGCACAGTGGCCGTAGCGCCATTGGTCATCCCTTCGACGTTAAAGCCGTAAGGATATTTGCCCGCCTTATCGCCAGAGAAATCTCTGTAAGCATTATAGGTCATGCCATCCCGTGTAAGGACGAGAGAATGGGCCAGAGCTGTTTCGGCGGCAGTAATGGTATTCAGGGCTTCGTCAGCTTGCTGCTCTGTAGCCCTTCCACTCTTGGCCAAGGCATCCGCTGCGTTCAGCGCACTCATCAAGGAGTCATAGGCAGCCTGACGGTAATGACCGAGAGCATCGCCTAATGGATAAGAGGTCCCGGACATCCCGGTGCGCTTCGCGTTCACAGCTGCCTGGAGCCTCAGTCCCGCAGTGCTCCCCGCCCGGAGGGAGGGGTTCCAGAGGGCGTCGGTTGGGGTTTCGCCACTCTTCGTCAGGTAGATGCGATCTACATACAAACCGTCCTCGCGCATCCACAGGCTGAAGGAATGCTCGTTTGCTGTGGCGACGTTAACCTTGCCCACGTTTTTCCAGTGCCATTTCTCATCCAAATTATTGCTAAAAAAAACATCTGTCGAGAAGTTGCCGAGACTGCCATCCAGACCGCCGCGAATAGAGTCGGAAGCGTTGTCCACATACCGCCACCGGACCCAGACATTATACGTACCCGTGTTGCTAAAATTGATTTTGTATGTTAATTCCGGACTATATACAGGGAATTCGGCATTCTCTGACCACTGTCCGCCCAGATCGGGAAGGCGCATGGCCATGCCGGTGTCCGATTGAGTAAGGCGCCAGACATTGAGAATCTTCCCTTCCACCTGGGCAGCCTTATCCCGCTTGGAAACGGTGTACGCCTTCATGTCAGCCGTAATCTGGCTTTCAGATTCAAGCACATGTTCCATGGCGTACTCGGCCTCAAGGCTTACCTTTCCATCCGCTTCAACAAATGCGCCCCCTCCCCAGCCAGCCGGGATGTTTTTCGGTTCAGCTACTGTTGAGGTCCAGGGCAAAAGATCGATGCCAGGGCTGAACTTAGTATTGTATTCATGTTGGTAACTCTCGTCAGGGCCAAGCTCGGTGGGAATGACTCCCTCCGGACCGGTGTACAGCACCATCTTGTCAATCATAATAAAGCTATCCACCATCCACAGCTTGACGGTATGTTTTCCAGCGGACAGAGCGGGCATATTCACCACATGCTTCTCGATCATATGGAAGATGTTGCTCACCCAGATGGTGCCTTGCCCCTCATCGGCGGCGGCGGATTCCACGACAATCGGGTTTTCGTTGTCCACGGATACGGCAAAGCGAACCTTCCCCTTGGAATTGAGCGTGGGAATCCGGTATATCTCCAACGGGAACTGACCTGAGGAGGTCAGGTTGATGTCATACTCCAGGCTGGGGGCAGCCGAGGTGATCGCAGTCTGATCCACGGCGCTCAGATCAGGAGCATAAGCACGCACTACATCACCGCCAAAAGCACGACCCAGGTCATTGATGATTTGCCAGGTTTTATTGCTGTTCGTGTTCAAGCGGCTGTAATGCTCGGCTTCAATCGAAACATAGCCGTCAGCCTCCGCGTAGCCCTGGATTGCGGACAGGGCCATAGCCGGATTCTCAATCGCCACCTGAATGGTCTTATTCGTGTTGGCTGCAGTATCGGTAATCGTAATCGCTGCGGTTGCGCCTTTGTGGGCTTCCATCTGATCGATCGTAACCCAGAGACGGGTCTCGTCGCTGACGGTTCCGGCTGCGGCGGAGAGCTGTACCCAAGGCTGATCGGCGGCGGCAGTCCAGTTGATGCTGCCGGCTCCTTTGTTGAAGACTTGGATGAATTTACCATCCTGATTGTAAGGGGAGAAGACCAGGCTGGAGTTCTCCTGGGGCATTTTCTCGCCTTGCACGACCACGCCCATGGACGGTTCACCCAGCACCAGCGCCGGCGTGCCGGGGGGAAGCTGGTTAATGACGGGAGGCGACGCATTTTCGGGATCAATGAATCCCTTCCATTTGCCATCTGCCATCGTACTGTAACGCGCAATTTCCGCTTTCTTCGCCAGGTCGGCCTCCTGCGAAAGCTTGAGAAACACATCGGCGGAAGCCATCCTGCCCTGATCAAAGGCCAGGTTGCTTTTATCCGCATAATAATAGGCCTTATTGACATAATACGCCCAGTTAGTTTTGGATTGCACCAGTTCATAGAAGGCCAGCTTCTGCGCATCAGGCAGCGCATTATAAATAGCCGCTGTGCGGTTGAACAAATCCTGATATACCGCTATGCGCCTGGAACTCTCATCCCCATAGTGAGTCTGGTTGAACAGGCCAACCTTCATATGCTCAAGCTTGCGAACGTTGGTGTGCTGGTAGAAAGTAGTGAGTATATCTGCTACCTCGTCGCTATACTGGCTGCCGAAATGTTCAGAAGTCCAGTCTTTCAAAAATTGATCCGCCTGGTTCTTGTACTTCTCTACGTCCCATCCATAACGGATAAAGAAGGTCATCTCGGCTTCCTGCGGCTTGATATCGCCCACATTCAGTATCCAAGACTTCCGAATATTATGGTCCCAGGACTTGCTGAGCTCCTCACCCATCAAGGTAAGGGGGATCGAATTGAGCCACATATAGCTTTGGTCGACAGGAGCCCAATAGGAAACGTGATAGTATAACCCGTGTCCACCTTCGCGTGCGCGTTCTGCGGCATCAGGTACCCTCCGCATGATTCCGTGATTATCGTCGCACCAGATCACTGTCACATTCTCGGGCAGATCAAATTTGGGGTGATTATAGATAGGCAGGACTTCCTTGTAAGGGATAAACGCCTGGAAGGACTTTGCATATTTGTCCTGGCCCAGTATTTCCTTAAGCAGCAGCTGCTGATCCCGGATAATCTCATTCATGAGACCGGCTTTCCGCTCCTCCAGATTATTACCCAGGCGCTGATATTCATCGGACATGAGGAGGTTCTTCACATTGAAAGCCTCATCATGTATACCCCGCATACCCAGTGTCCATTGCGCATCGGTGTCTTTATGGCGTTTAATGTTTTCCCGCCAGTACTGGAGCACAGCCTCCTTGCTTACGGTGTAGTCATATTGGATCGTGTCGGGATTAACACCCTTCTGTACGGCATATTTCTTTTTCCACTCATCCCACTCGTGGGTGTTCGTCCGCAGGAGCATATCGGGGTGACTGGAGCCCAGCACGATGCCGTATTCCTGCACCAGATCAATATTGCCCGGTACATTGTTAATCGAATTGACATGCATGGCCGCCCAGATGTAGTTGCCCTTTAGCCGCAAAATAAGCTCGAAGATTTTGGCATAGGTTTGCGGACCCATCGTGTCCGGGTCTTTGAATACATCCTTTGCCCAGCGGCTGAGCTTCTCCTCATCATTGAGGAAAATCCCGCGGTACTGCACATCAGGCATGTCAGTGACTGAAGTATTGGCCGTTACATAGACCGCATTCCTGGTTTTGATTGCTGCATCAGCGAAAAAATACCAAGGATCTACACCCATTCGTTCCGAGAGCTCGTATACGCCAAAGATGGCTCCGCGAGAATCCGATCCTGCGATGACCAGGGTGTTTTCGTCCACCACCTTGATTAAGTAGGTTTCCCATTCATCTTTGATAGCGCTTACTTCATTTGTGGTGATTTTCCCTTTGGTGACCAGCGCCTTAATTTGAGCGCTGCCAGTCAGTGTGCCCACGATCACGACGGGACCTTGGGGCAGGGCGGCCGCGCTGCTCACATTGGCGTTCAGATTGGTGATTCGCTTGATGTCCTCCTTCAAGTCCTTCACCACTCGTCTGACCGGGGCTTTCTCCGCGCCGTCAACCCAGATGGCCGCTGCCGTTCCGTTAGCCGCTAAAGGGAAATCGCCAACCTTTCCCGCTTCCGAAACAATTCCTCCGTCCTCAGAGGGTGGATTACTGGCTGCATAGGCGGGCATCATCCCAACAAAAAGTGCGATCGTGATCATTATTGCAATCAAACGTCTTGTATATCTGATCACATTAGTTCACCTCATTTTTTTGTTTTGTTTCCGCTTACATTTTCAATAACTTGTCGATCCTCCGGTAACCATGGCTTTGAAATCGTCGAAGTCGATGGAGGCGTTGGCGTAGCCGTCGATGCCGAACCGCTGTCCGGTCAGCTTGCTGCCGCCTGTATGGCGGAAGATGAAGTCAGTGGCCACCGGAACAGGATCATCGTTTATATAGACGGTATAAGTCTTGGCGTTCCAGTTTGCCACCATTTTAATTTTGTACCATTTATTGTAATCAAAGTCTTTAACTTTAATCTTACTGGATGCTCCATTCTGCACGATAATTTTACCCGTATCAAAAGCCGTGACCATGGAATAATTTCCAGTACCGCTGTCATTTCTCACCATGGCGCCATTGGCGTACTGGAAGTTGCTGTTTAATCTGACACGATATTCGATGACGATGCGCTGATCCGCCTCAGCTTTTACCTCGCCTGCATATGGCAGGAACAGGTTTGCCTTGCCCGAAGCAGCGGTTGTGGTCAGTCGCAGGAATTTATTTCCGTCCTCTTCTTGCACAGTTGCGGTAGCGCCATTGGTCAGATCTTCGGAGGTAATGCCGTAAGGGTATTTGCCCGCCGTATCGCCGGAGAAATCCCGGTAAGCGTTATAGATCACGCCATCCTGTATGCTGTTAAGTGAACCTAACAAAGCGGCTTCCGCCCCAGCAAGTTTATCCAGTTCCTCGTCAAACTGTTCTTTGCTCAGATCAGCGTTTACGGCCATCTCCTCCGCCTTGTCTACCTCGGCCACGAAGGCATCATACTTGGATTGACTATAGTTGCCCACCCCGTCGCCCAAAGGATAGGAGAAATTGGCTAGCTTGTTGCGGAGTTGATTCACAATCTCATCAAGACCCCAACCCGGGACAACTTCCACGGCAACGGTGGAAGAAATATTACGCCCCCCCAGTTTCAGGGTGACAGGCACCTGAACAGTGCCAAGAGAGTTGAAGTCAAGTCCCTCCAGCTCCCAGCTGACGACATCTGCCTTCTTAGACTCGCTATTGTAGACAACATCAACAACGCTGGGCAGCTTAGGGGTCACTCCAGAAGGAGTCTTCACTAATGAAACAACCTGAATCGCGTCAGAAGCTGCAATTACCGTCAAGTTGAGTGTCGCTTTCTTGCCGTTGTATTTGGCTGTAATAAGAGCTTTACCCGGTTTAATCGCATATACCGATGAGGTGACCGAATCAGAATCAATCCTGGCTACCTCGGGATCGCTGCTGGTATACTGAGCATCATCTGTCACATTCTGAACTTCATAGTTGTTATAGCGTGCTGTTACCTGCAATGGCCGGCTAGTCTGCCCGCTGGTCAGGATGTGGTCCAATCCATTGATGACAACGGACTGCACAGATTTAGGCTCAGCAGCAACGGTAACCGTGGCCGTGGTCGTTTTCCCGTTATATGTCGCGGTGATTGTGGTACTACCCGCCTCGACAGCCTTAACCCTAACCCCTCCGTCAATAACGGCGACCTTCGTGTCGGAAGAACTGAAGAAAACTCCTGTGTTAACAGCGGTATAGGTAGTACCTGTTACTGTATACAGGGGCAAACTGCGGGTTTCACCCAACCCCAGCGTGTACCCCGGAGATTCGAATAAAATTCCCGACGTATCAAGCTTGAATATATCCATACTGTCGATTTCGGCAAGGTTGTTACCCTTCGAGAAGCGGATGATGTTGTCGCCTTTCTTAAGATAGACTTTCGCCGTGGAGGCTCCCCAACGATTCGAGCCGGAATAGACGATGTTCAAATTGGCGCCGGAACTGCCGTTGACCGACAAGAAATGGGAGGCATCCGCCGCATTGGATGAGCCGTTGGCATTGCGCACGGACAGCACATAAAATCCCGCCTTCGGCACGTTTACTGTAAACTGGGCATAATCATTGGCGTTCTTGATGTTTGCGATCTTCATCCCGCCAGAAGCGGTGATTTCTCGCCAGACACCGGGAGAAGTTTCGCCACTCGGGTCTTTCACCAGCAACGCGTTTTCCGCTTCATAGCGCTTCCGCACCGGCTCACCCGAGGGCCTCACAATCGGTCTGTTCGGATCGACGGGTTCTCCCAGGTTCGGCGTATTGTCTTTGTTCCAGGTGAATTTTTGCGTGCGGACATTGCGGGTCCATCCTGATCCCGGCCAGCGGGCGGCATGGTAGATGATCCAGTCCTCCGCGCCGTCAGGAGACGTGACGATGCTGTGGTGGCCCGGGCCGTAAACGCCATTGGCGCTGGAGAAGATCGGCTTATCCTGTTTTACCCAGGAGCTGGTATTCATCAAATCCTTGCCAATCTTGGCAGTGATCAGCCCGAGGCAGTAACTGTCTGTCCAGCTTCCGTTTGCGGAATAGACCAGATTGATGGTGTTGCCCTTTTTTGTGACTTGGGGACCTTCATTGATTCTGCCGGGGGACGTTTCCCAATCATGGCCAGGCGTCGAAATCAATACCCGTTCCGAACTGATGGTCCGTGGATTGCTCATCTTTGCAATATATAAATTTTGGAAGCTTCCGTCCGTTTCCTCCCAGCCGGACCAGATGAAATAGTGTTTCTCATTTACAGTCAGCACAGTGCCGTCGATCGCCCAACGGTCGGTAGAATCGGTAATCTTCCCTTTGAACTCCCAGGTTCCGGTCATCGGATTATCACTGGCGTTCTCCAGCACGTACATGCGGTGATTTGCGTTGGTTCCGTTGTCAGCCGCGAAATAAATATACCATTTGGATTTGCCATCGGTATCTTTGAGATAGTGCATTTCTGGCGCCCAAACATTGGAACTGTACATGGTACCCTTAACCGGTGTCCAGGCTAGGCTCCTCTCGCCCGCATCAATGCCGGTGATGGTCTTCGCTCTGCGGATCATGATGCCGCTGGCGTTGACAAATATGTTGTAATAATAGCCGTCCGTGTGCTTGTAAACCCAAGGATCGGCTCCTGCCTGCATGATAACATTGTAGAAATCCGACACGTTCTTCCCCCCCTGCACCGACGCCGAATCTGGCGTATTTGGCGTCGACTCTGCCGCAGCAGCCGCTCCGCTCCATTGCGGCAGCATCAGCAACACCGCGAGACAAAGTAGCAGATATCTGAATCTTTTCCTGAGCATTTGCAGTCCTCCCTCGAATCATATAAGATGTTGAACCTGCTTCCGGGGCGGAAGATGAACGATTGCGGGCGTATGCCCACACGCATCCAGACTTTCTTCTGCTTAACCCCAAAGCGGTCGTCCGCCACTGTAGAAGTGCGTCACCCCCCCCCCCCCAGCCCTACGGGCCACATAAAACCGCTTTCATCTTTCCTCATCTCCCTGTTGTATTGATTTTTCTGGCTATTTTCCTCATTCTACCTTCCGAAGAAAATTATAAAAATGTATTTTCTTAAATTGTTTTTGTAACCGTTTTAGAAAAGGCGCCCTGACCGCAGGATTTTATACTTTCACATCCTCTCCCAAAGAACAGTCGGGACAATGAATCTTGAAAGCAGGCGTCCGCGGCATAGTACAAGTTCATTTAGGCCGCGGCTGCCGCTATCAATGGCAGGAAACAAAAAGGACACAATCCCCAATTAAAGGATGTGTCCAGAAGGCTAACCTTTACGCCATAAAACGAAGAGAGAATCCAGGCTTTTCATAGCCGGCTTCCTTAACAATTCTGATTGTGCGATCTTTGTGCGATCTATTTCCCTATATTACCTTCCCGGCAACGATTTGTCTTATTTTTTCCAACGGAACCTTGAGGGCCCGGTCATAGGTCAACAAGCCGTTGATCTCCTGTTCCACATCGGTCAGTTGGGTATAACAAATGCCTTGGACATGAGGCGATTGCAGCAGCGGCTCTACCACGTCGGCCAGCTTAGCCAGGAAATCCTCATCGTTGTCTGCACCGGAATAGCCCCAGCCCTCCCAATCGCTTTTCTTATAGGCAATACCCCCGAACTCCGTCACCAGAACCGGTTGGCCCGCATATGCGGTTCCCCCTACAAACAGCTCCCTGCTGTGCGGCTTTCCTTCCAACGTCCGCTCCAAGGTGCTGTAGCGCTCTGTCAAATCCTCCCGCCTCCATTCATAGTCATGGATGGTGAGCAGATCCGTGGTCATCTGCTCCCAACCGTCATTGGAGATAACCAGCCTGCTGTCATCCAGGGATTTGGTCAGATAATACATCGCCATGGCATGGCGCTGCTGCCGCTTATCGATTAAGATGTTGGGCACCCCCCAGCTTTCGTTAAGGGGAACCCACACCACCAGAGACGGATGGTTGTAGTCCCGCTCCACCGCCTCCTGCCATTCCGCCGTTACCTTGCGCACATATTCCTCCGAATACGCATAGGCATTGGCCATCTCCCCCCATACCAGATAACCGAGCCGGTCCGCCCAATACAAGAAGCGGGGGTCCTCTATCTTCTGGTGCTTGCGTGCGCCGTTAAAGCCCATTTGTTTAGCCAGTTCAATGTCCTGCTTCAATGCCTCATCACTGGGAGCCGTCAGAATCCCGTCCGGGAAGTACCCCTGATCCAGCACCAGCCGCATAAAATAGACCCGGTTATTCAGCATCAGCTTGCCGGCTTCCACCGCTATTTTGCGCATGCCGAAGTAGCTTTCCGCTTGGTCCTCCTGAATGCCGTCCACGAAGAGCGTAACGGTTACGTCGTACAGATTCGGATGCTCCGGCGACCACCAGCGCCCTAATCCGTGATCGTTAAAGTCATGGAGTCCGATGGTGCGGGCTTCTTCCGCATGATCCATCGAGAAGCTGGTAGTAGCCAGATATTCGTCCTTGAAGCGGATGTCGATGCGGACTTCCGCCTTGCAGCCAACCGGAGCTTGATTAAGAAACGTGCGGATTTGGATTTCATTGCGGTCAATGTCCGGCGTGAGCTTCAGCTTCTTGATATGAAGCTCCGCAACAGGCTCCAGCCATACGGTCTGCCAGATTCCCGTTGTCCGTGTATAGAAGATAGAAGCCGAATCCTCCTTCCAATATTGCTTCCCCCGTGGCAAGGTCACATCCCTGCTGAAATCCTCGGCCCGCACCACCACAGTATTCTCTCCATCCAGCAGAGCGAACGTGATATCCGCCTGGAACGGCGTATGGCCGCCTTCATGATAGGCTGCTTGCCTGCCGTTTACCCAGACTGTAGCCTGATAATCCACTGCGCCGAAGTGCAGGATAACCCGCCGCCCCGCCCATTCCGCCGGAATCGCGAAGCTGCGCTTGTACCACACCAGATCATGGAATGCCGTTTCTCCAATGCCGCTCAATTTGCTTTGGTAAGTGAAGGGGACCTGAATCTGACGGCTGAAGGCTTGCTGGCCGTTGCTCCAATGCCCGGTATCACCAACACGTTCGTCATCAAATTCAAACCCCCAGGTTCCATTCAAATGCTGCCAGTCTGGTCTTACGAATTGAGGACGCGGATATTCTGTCCGCAGGATGGATGAAGTCATAGCTCACATTCCCTTCTTTTATGTTATACAAAACAAATTTCCTGCTACTCTTCCAAAAGTTTGCGGTCGTTTAACAGCTGCGGAATCTTCACGGTCACTGTCGTCCCATGGCCGACCCGGCTCTCTATGGTGATCCCGTAACCCTCTCCGAACAGCAACCGGAGCCTGTTATGGATATTGGTTAGCCCAATGCCTTTTGTTGGTTGACCGTCTGACGCATGCTCCGGGTACTCCATGCCCAGCTTGGCTTGGAGGGCGGCCAGCACCTCCGGGTCCATTCCCTTCCCTGTATCTGTAATACAGAAGCACACATCCCCATGCGCATCCACACTTCCGGTAACCTGGAGCCGCCCCCCTTGGTCCATCCGCTCCAGCCCGTGGTAGACGGAATTCTCCACAATGGGCTGGAGTATCATCTTGGGCGTTTTCATTTTGAGCAGCCTGTCCTCCACATCAAGCTCCATGGAGAATTTATTCTCGTACCGAATTAAGATAATCTTCATATAAGCCTGAATGCAGTCAACCTCTTCCCTGATCTGTACAAGATCATCCTTTTTGATGCTGTAACGGAATATCTTAGACATGCAAAATGTAATTTGCGCAATCTCTCTGCTTCCGTATTCCAATCCGATGCTGCTGATACAGTTCAGCGTATTATAGAGGAAATGGGGATTGATCTGGCTTTGCAGGGCAGAAAACTCCGCCTGCTTCTGGCTCAGCTCGGATTCATATAATCTGGCCTGGGTATTGAACATGTCTCTTGCCATTTCCTCCATTTCATCCATCATCCGGTTAATGTCGCGGGCCAGCAAGCCCACCTCATTGGTGAACCGGACTTTAATGCGGAAGCCCATGTCCCGCCTCCCCACCCTCTTCATATCCATAACAAGTCCCATCAGCGGACGCATCAAATTGTTCATGAAAAAACTGCCTGTGATGATCATAGTTAGAATAATGCCAATTCCCACGATAATGCTGACCTTCCGCATGGGGGTCATGTCCGCAGTCAGTTCATGCACCGGAATCATACTGACGATTCTCCACCCGTCTGCCTGCTCCAAACCCTTGACCTGGACAAGAATTTCTTCCCCGTCGATGGTTTCTTTTACACCGTTAAGCAAGATGTCCTTATCCATAGATAGCACATCCCTGAACAATGTGCCGCGGGCATTGGAATTCGTGGAAGCAATCACCTCGTCCCGGCTATTTAGAATGTACAAGGTGGAATTGGCCGTTAATTCTGTATTTTCCACCAGCCCCTGCATCTTGTCCATATTGACCATCACTGTGCAGTAACCCGTAATCTGAGAGAAATAGATTCCCCCAATCGTCTCCACAATCGGCGCGATATAGAAAAACTGTTCCGTGTCTGTTCTGTCGTCTTTTAAAATCGTGGTGAACATTCCCTTCTCCCGAAGCGATGGATCATCCTTATACTTGCGAATAAAGGTTTCATAACGATTGATAAAAAAAATATCGCCGCTTGCGGACGCCAGACTATAAAGCCGCCTTCCTCGAATGTCATTAATTACAATTCCGTTCACATACGAATTAAAGGACCTCATATATTCCATGAGATCCAGTGCATATGGACCACTATCAAACGCCCTTTTGTAATCATCATCCACTACGGAAAATTCCTGAATCAGTTTGCTATTGACCGCAATGCTGGTGCTGACCCTGATATCATTAAACACGGAATCAATCTTGCGGCGTGTTTGCTCAATCATCTGGTTGCCGTAAGTAGCGGCTCTCTTCTGGGTTAAATTAGAGAAACTATAAAAAAAATAAAATTCCATGACTGTGAATATAACGATAGAGAAAAAAAAGATAAGCCATATCTGATGTTTCAATTTCAGTTTACTGGTCTTCATGGCCCACCGCTCCGTTCATATTAACTTTTTCTGAATTTGGTGGGCGTCATCCCGCAATGCTTCTTGAAAACTTTATTGAAATAATAATAATCCACATACCCGGACTTAATGGCAATTTTCTCAATGGACAGGCCAGTTTGCTTCAGAAGCTCACGGGCTTTCTTGATCCTGAGTTCCGACACATATTCGGAGAAGGTTTTGCCCAGATTTTTTTTGAATAATTGACAGCAATACACCTGATTGATGAAGAATTGGGCTGACAAATCCTTCAAATACAATTTCTGCTCAAAGTGCCGGTCGATATAGGCTATCATCCGGTTGAAGCAGGACAGGATATCCCCTTCCTGCAAGGAGCGGCTGTTCTCTTGCCTGATGGAGGCAAGGACGTCATGCAAAAAGCTGCACATAGATTCAAAGTGTTCAAATCGTTCCTTGATCTCGGAATAATTCAGGAATTCCAGTTCCATGTCCTTCAATTCCTCGGAATATGCGTTTACAAGTATCCCCACTGCCTGATTCCACAAGTAGACAACCTCACACATGCCCAGATGATGATCCCTAAAGTATTCCTGCAGCCCTTTGATGTACACACCCATGTTGTCAAATTGATTCTCCTGAATGATACTATAGAGTCCATCGATACATGGTTTCACCAGATGAAGCTTCGGCTCGTAGTGAACGGCGCCTGCAGCTTCCTCCAGAAAAACTTGGGAGGCGGACAGGTCTGCTTCTTTAATCAACTTGCTCATATGCTTAAGCTGGCTGGAGATGCTGCTAATGCCCACAACATTGATGCCGGTCTTATTCAGAACCAATTCATCCCAATTCCCTTCCAAACAAGCCCTATGCTCCGTCATCAGAACAACCAACATTTTTCTGGTTCCGGCTTCAACTTCCACAGCATAAACAGGCCTTCCCTCCAAAGACAGCAGCTTTCTGAAATCCTTGTTTTCGTCCTCGAAATAGATAGTAAGCACCTGGTAATAGCATACAGCCGCGCAATCGGAAAGCGGTAGGAAGCGCTTTATCTCGTCCTGATCCGCTGAGGTCAGCGCATCCAGAAGGAGGTGATTGCGTGCAGCGCTTCTCCGGGAGAAGTGCATGGCGAGCTTCTCAATGAACTGATCAGCCATATCAACATCCAAAGGCTTCAGGAAATAATCCAGCGCGCCGTAGCGCATCGCTTCCTGGGCGTATTCAAATTCCGCATATCCGCTTACGATGACAAACTCAATGTTCATACCATGTGCTTTGGCCCTCTTCATCAGATCCAGTCCGGAAATGTCCGGCATACGGATATCAGTAAACACCAAATCCGGTTCCTTCGCTCTTATGGCATCCCACGCTTTGTAAGCGCTTGTAAACTGTCCAACGATTTCAAAACCATACTTATCCCAGTCAAAGGCGTTGCGGATTCCTCTAATCGCCCACGACTCATCATCTACAATCATGACCTTGTACATGGGTATCCTCTCCTGAACATATGAATTAATAGAAAAACTGTTCGAGAATAGCAAACGAAATACGGATAAACCACGGTGAAGAACAATAGATGGCTTATCCGTATACAATGAATTACTTTTTGTTGGCTATGACTTCTCTGTAGTTCTTCACATTCTCATCTTGAACAGCCTTACCGCCGGCGTCCATATATTCTTTCACCAGCTTGTCATACAAGGTATCGAACTCTGCCGGCTTGGCAACGACCAGCCTGTCAATCATTTGCTTGTTCATGTCACCAAGCGTTTTGCCGTACTTGATATTAGCTTCGTTCGGGACGCCATAGTAGAAGCCGGTATAGCCGTCTGTCGTATTGATCTTGTACGAATCGATAGCCAGCTTCTCATAGTTCTTATCTCCGGCTGCCAAAGCTGCTGCATACGTTCTGACATTCTTTTCGGTATCGCCCAGCTCTGCGCCGTTTACAACCAGAGTATAATCCAGATTCAGATTGCTCATTTGCATATTTTCTCCGGTTTGGGCAATCCCCTGGGGGATGCCGTCTACCAGCTTGTGGTTGATGCCTTCTTGGCCGAACTGCAGGAAGAACAATACTTCCGGGTTAGCCATCCAGTTCAGATACTTCATGGCCAGCTCCGCATTCTTGCTGCTTTTCGGGATAAAGGAAAACAGCCCGTTCTCATTATATACCTCTTTCAGGTACTTCCCCTCATAGTTTTTGAAGGTATCTACAGGAACATAGTTGGCATCCGGCGCATTTTGCAGCAGCGGATCACGAATTTTCTGCAGCAGCGGATAATCCCAGTTGGCAGCGTAGAAGCCTACCTTGCCGTTGCTCACATCGGCATCCGCTTGCTTGGTTGTTTTGTCCAGCGCAAAATCGGGGCTGATCAGCTTCTCATTGTACAGCTTGTTCAGCCATTCGAATGCCTCCTTGTTGCCGGGCTTCAGCCAGTTGGTGGTGGTAACGAATTCCTCATCCGACATGTCACCCCAAAAGGATTGTACCAGGTTGCCGAAAGTGTAATTCATGCCCGCAGCCGCTGTGGCCCACGGAATGACACCATTTACATTGCCGGGGTTCTTGTCGCGGAAGGCAACCAGCACCTCATACAATTCATCCCGGGTAGTCGGAACAGGCATGCCCAGACTATCCAGCCAATCCTTGCGGATAAACATACCGTTCCAGGCAATCAGCGTCCGCTTGCCCGGGATGGAGACTTGTTTACCATCATATTTCCCGTAGGAAAGAACTTTCTCGCCTAAGTAAGACTTCAATTGCTGGCCTTGGTTCTCAAGCAATTCATCCAGTGTATAGAGGCCATTGCTTTTGGCGTAGCGGGTTACTAAAGTCCCGTCATAGGTGAAGGAAATATCAGGAGCCTGGTTGGCAGCCATCAACACATTCAGCTTGTCTACCTCCTGGGAGCGGGGTACAGAAACATATTCTACAATGGCGTTATTAGGCTTGCCGAATTGTTCATTGACGTATTTGGTCCACATGTTGTTGTTGAGGTCCGGTTGTCCCTGAACACCTCTGTCGAACACTTCCACAGTCAAGGTTACAGGAGGATCAGAAGGTGATGCGGATGCCGCGGTTGACGCCTCTGGTGATGCCGGCTCTCCACTCTTCTTGTCATTACCTCCACAGCCTGCCGCAACACTGGCCAGAAGCATTATACTAAACATAATTGATGTTGTCTTCTTCATACCCGTATTCACTTTAAACCACCCTTTCATGCCCCTATTTATTGAAATTGTCCATGCTGTAAGTCCCTTGCATCTTTACATCCATCATCTACCAGCCCGGGAATCCCCCCCTTCAATCTGAACAGTTTATCCTCAGCCCTTGATCGCTCCGGTCATCACACCATCTACGAAATACTTCTGCAGTTTGGGATAGATCAATAGAATCGGGATGGTTGTAAACATAACGCTGGCCGCTTTCAGAGACTCAGGCACAATGTAGGAGCCGATGCTTCCTTCTCCTCCTTGTTGGCTGTCGAGCTGCTGATTGGCCGAAATGATCTGGTACAACTTCAACTGCATAGGATACAGTTCTTTTTTCGTAATGTAGAACAGAGCATCCTGGAATCCGTTCCATCTGTCCACCGAATAGAAAAGACTTAATGTGGCAATCGAAGGCAACGAGAGGGGGAGCACAATCTTGATGAGAATGCCCAGATCCGAACACCCGTCAATAGCAGCCGATTCCTCCAGACTCTCTGGAAGAGAAGTGAAGAAGGTCTTCAGGATAATCAAGTTAAACACGCTCATGGCACCCGGCAACACCAGACTCCACACCGTATTCATCATGCCCAGGTTCTTAACCAGAATATAGGAAGGAATCAAACCGCCGCTGAAATACATGGTGAAGACCAGGGCTGACAAAATAAAGTTTCTTCCCCACAGCCGCTTCTTCGTTAACGGATACGCTGCACAAATGGTCAAAAACATACACACGACGGTGTAGAAAATTGTAAGCACAATACTGTACCCAAGTGTATACAGCATATCCACATCGCTCAAGATGGTTTTGTACGTTTCTGTTGTGAAGCCTACCGGCCATAGTCCTACCTTTTGCGAAACAATCGCTTCGTTGGAGCTGAAGGAAAGCGCTATCATGTATAGGAACGGAACGATACATGTGAAGGACAATGCCACGATAAATACAATAATCGCAATATCCGCTACACTCATTTTTTTCTTTTTGCGCATAGTTTCCGCCATCCTCACCATATCCCATCCTCACCTAATTTCTTCGCGATATAGTTGGCAGAAACCAGCAAAGTCAGGCCGACCACGGACTGGAACAATCCTACCGCTGTTGCCTGGGAGAAATCTCCCGAGCTAATACCCACTCTGTACACGAAAGTACTGATCACATCGGAGTATTCGCTAACCAGTGAATTCCCCATCACAAAGGGACGATCGAACCCGATGGAAACCATCCTGCCAATTTGGAGAATCAGCAAAATATTGATGGTTGGCTTTATGCTGGGCAGTGTAATATGCCACATTTTACGAAGCCTGGTACAGCCGTCCATATCGGAGGCCTCATACAATTCCTTATTGATTCCGGTAATGGCCGCCAGATAAATGATGGTCCCCCATCCGACATTCTGCCATACGCCAACGGAGATATAAGTGATCAGCCAAGGTGTTTTTTGCGACAGAAACTCGATCTTCTCCAAACCAAGACTAGCCATGAAATGATTGACCATACCGCTATTGGAGAACATCAGGTATACGATACCCCCAATAATAACCCAGGACATAAAGTGAGGCAGATAAAGCACGGTCTGGGTCAATTTCTTGAATTTTACCTGTCGCACTTCATTGAGCAGAATCGCCAGCAAAATAGGCGCCGGGAATCCCGCGATCAAATCCAGAACATTCAGAACAAGCGTATTCTTCAGTGCACGATAGAAGCTGTCCTGCTGGAAAATAAACCGGAACACATCCAGCCCCACCCATTCGCTCCCTCCGATTCCTGCAAAAATGTTGTAATCCTGGAATGCCATAATCAAGCCATAGATGGGAGCATATTTAAAAATGGCAATGTACGACAGAGGCAGCAGCAAAAGGGCATACAGGATGGCATCTCTTTTTATTCTGAACCAAAAAGTATTTCTCTTTTTTATTCCGACATGATTTCGTTGACTGTCTAAAACCGCTTTCATTTCTCTCATCCCTCCGGCTGTATTAAGGAGCTCTCATGTCCTTCATTATAGCTTCCGGGGCAAATAAGAAAATGTACTCCCTTAAATGAATTTGGTAATAACTTAAAATGTGGGAGGGCTACAGCAATTTTTTTCTGAATTCCTTTGGGGAGCATTGGTTGTATTTATAGAAGATTTTATAAAAATTTGCCATGTTGGGCATGCCGACCAAAGATGCCGTTTCCAATACGGAAACATCCCGCGTTAATAAAATCAGCTCCGCATTCACGATTTTTTTGTAATTTACATATTCGATAAATGTTTTTCCCATGATTTTTTTGAAGACCTTGCCGAAGTAAAAGTAATCCAGATTCATGATTTGGGCCGCTTCCTTCATATCGACCTTGTAATGGATGTTCTTTTCAATGTAGTCCAGAGCCGGCAGCAATTTCAACAGCTCAGCGTCCTTCTTGACATCCATCAAAGCACTCCTGTCGCTGCGCAACAGAGTCAATATAATTTTATAAAGAAGGCTGTGGATGGCGATTTCATAACCCTTTTGTCTTTGGGCATACTCCATTGCAATTTCATGGATATAATCGAAAATCCGCCGTTTCACCTCAGGACTCTCCGCAAATATATCATTGAGGCTGCTGTACAGCCGGCCGGCTTCCGTAACATATTTCATATATGGGATGAGATCCTGCCCCAGATACTTGAGAATGTCGAACTGGAGAACAATATAATCCATTACACCCTCATCCTTATACGAGTGATGGGGCTCGAAGGACCCGATGATGGCAACATCGCCGGCAGACAGCTTGAATACCCTGTCTTTGGTATATATACTGAATTCGCCTCTGACGACAGCTATAAGCTCCAACTCATGATGGTAATGCCATTTGCCTACAGCCCTTTCATTCCGGTGCTGGTGCAAAATCCTCACTGGCTGCAGAGGATTTTCATATACAATTTGCTCACTGATATGATTGGCCATCTTATTCTCCCTGCCATTTCGGCTATGATGATTTTGCTCCTATTATAACAATCAATCTGCACAAAACTATCCCCCAAGTGGAAACGGACACAGAAAAAAGCCATAGCCCGCAAAATCACTTTTGCAAGTTGTGGCTTTTGCGGTTTGTGATTTTTCGGGTTATTATTTTGTTTGCGCCTGCTGGGTGGGGCCATAATTGGCGGCGCCGGTAAATTGGACATCTTCCGTAGAGGGGTAGGTTTTGGGCACACGCAAATCCCGCTGATACAGCCTCAAATGCTCGCCCCGCGGGAATATGTCGACCACATCACAGCCTCGCCACGAAATCGAATATTCCTCGCCACGCGCCGTTTCTGTTACAACCACAGTCTCTAAGGAATGCTCCAGTTCCACTTTTGCCCCTGCCGCTACATTCCTGAAGACGGCAAGCTTGCCCTCCATTGTGGGAGTATAGGCTGTTCCATCGATTTTGGCCCGGATACCCTTGCCCATCCATTCATACATCCGTATGGCAACATGGCAATGCTGCTTAGGCGTGACGGACATATAGCCTGATTCGGGATAATCCATGGTCACCGAGGCTTGCTCGGTTTCCTTATCAATGGGGATATTGACGAAGAGCGTTCCATTATGAAATTCAACGGACCTATTCCACACAATCTCCAACGCTACAGGCGCCATTCCCACACAGCAGCCTGCAATGGAACGGAACTTGGACAACGATATGGAGTTAACCAATGCACCTCCGGTAAAGCCTCCAATCATTCTCTTGTCAATGTCTCTGTACGTAATTCCGTTGCTGTCAGGTCTTGTATTGTCTGTAACCACATAGGAGGAAACCTTCACCTGGTTTTCCACCAGTTGGTTTCGCGCAAACAGGGTCATATCCTTCCAGTATTCCTCGTAACCCGCAAGAATCAACTCATTAGCGCATTCGATCATATCTTTGATGCAGCAGGTTTCACAGTGTTCCTCGTTCAGGGGATGCCATTGTGCATACTCGGGAACCCACCCGAAGGAAGAGGACAGGGAACGGATATAGTCATAAATCCCTTTGCCGGCAAGGATGTACCGCTGCTTGCCAGTGGTACGGCCAAGCCGGACGAGTCCGGATGCAACCCAGCCCGCCGAATGGATATGGCCGAAAAATTCCATTTTGTAATTAAAGTAACGCGAGGGTCCCAAAAGATGGTTGGCAATGCCAATGGCCAAATCAAGAGAGACCTCGTCCTTCGTGATCTCATACCTCCGTACCAGAGAATGAAGCACGATTGCATTGCGGATAGCCTGCTCGCCCCGCCCGCTGTGTCTGGTCATATCAAAGCCGTCGTCTTTCAGATAGACATCATTGGGGAATTCGTAGATCGGCTCCTTCTCTTCATTATCGCCTGACCAGAAGGTTCTCACCTTCCGCTCTATCACCAGCGAACGCAGCCCTCGTATAAGTTCGGAGGCCCTCTTCTCCGCCTCCTGATCCCCGGGATGATTCTCTATCATCCTGTTCAGCGCCGGAAGAATATAACCCATTTCGTGAAAGGAGCTGTGATTCGTATGGGTCCAGGGATACGGTTCATGGAAGCGAAGTCCATGCTCTCCCCAAGATTTCATGATATGCCGGTAGAAGGATTGCTGAACCGAAGCACCCTCTTCTGTCTTCAGCATTTTCCGGACAGCATCAATGGCTTCATACCAGGAGCCAACCAGCTCCGCATCGTCCACCCGGCAGTGAGCCGCTTCAGCAGGCTTTTTATGAGGCAACACAAGCCAGTACGGAAGGTTGTCCGCCTTCTCATCCACCATGGACGTCAAATACCCCAGCACAAGCCTCGCATTTTTTAAAGGCTCGAATTTTTCATATATCTGTTTTGACATATTCATCCCTCCAAGATTTTCGCAGGTTTATCATACCGATCATACCTTTGAGGGTCCCTGGAATGAAATCAGCCTTTTAGTGAGGTTTGTATGCTTTTTTGTCTTCACTCATTCAGCAGGCAACGGCATTGGAGTTGGCCCACAGCAGCGGAGAGTAGGCAAGCAGGATTTCTAACTGAACCTTGCTCTTTTTAGGGAGGCTGTCGACGGGGGGATTCAGCAGTCGATGGTGACTTTTCAAGATCGCCTTGGCTCTGGGGGAGAGCGTCTGTTGAAGGGATTTGCGAACCTCCTGAACACTTTCAATGACATAAGACCATGGACATGGAACCGATTTGCAATGCGGTGGCACACGGGAAGCATTCGCTAATCCACGTGTGGTAGGCCTGAGCCAGGTCCATCACAACGGCTTTAGGATTCAGCTTCAGAAAGTCGGGATGCTGGCGAGCATAAGCACGCAGGTCTTCCAGCTTGCGGCCAGCCAGCAGGTCCAACATCGTTTCGCTCCGAAGATTGTGGATGCCGGTATTGTACGTGTGTCCTTTTTTGATCGCAAAGTCGTCGATCCCCAGTACGAGACCTGAAGTGTCCCCAGCTTCGCGGCGGGTCCGGAGCTTCTCCAGAAAGATTCTCTGCATTATATTATCCGGACATGATGAATTCGAATATGCCCAGAAAGCACTCCGGTATCATGCCGTGAACTACCGCTTAAGTCCATAGATTTCGGTGCATTGATTGATACCGTTACAGCCGCTGTCCATATGATTGAGCATGAATGGGAGGGCATCAGCTCATTTCAGCGCATCCAGCGTACACATCAGGCCAACCTGCCTTTGCTGCGCAACCAGTTTCTTAACGATCTTCTGCAGAATATACGGGTCGACCATCTCTTCCTGGAGGAAAGACTATCCATGCTGGAGCTTCCGTTCAAGCGGAATGATCCGTTCATGATGATGGTGATTGAAGAAATGATTGGAGAGGAATTCGACCTGCTCCTGAGGAGAAAAGGCCAGCTCTCCAGCCAGCGGATCTACATGTGGTCGGAAAAAGTGATCAACCACCTACGCACGAAATCTGCGTATCATTCGGAGGGATTCCCAGCGGCAGATTGCCACGAAGGTCCGGAGCCTCCAGGCGCATCTCGCTGCAGACAGTGGCTGACCATGTGGGGATGCACTCCGCTTACTTGTCCAAGGTCTATAAAACCGTCTCGAATGAGACAATCAGGGATTATTTATACCGTCTGCGCTGGAGCGGGCCAAGCCTCTTCTGCTCCATACCAATATGAAAATCACAGAGGTCAGCAGCCAGCTCGGGTTTATGACGCCGCCCCATTTTATCAAAATTTTCAAAAATCATTATGGCACCACTCCCCAGGAGTACAGAACTCACTGAAGCAAGCCCATGGGCCCAAAAACGAAAGCAGCGATTCTCCTGTCACAGAAGAATCGCTGCTTTGCTCACTTTTGCGGGTTGGCTTAAGCTTATTCACCGAACCGGATATTTTTCACCGTTTTATTGACCAGCGAGAAGTTCTGGAAAATCCGCCCTCCGCCTTGGCCTGTCGGTGCCTGTGCTTCAAGGCCAACCTTGATGGTCTCGTCTACCGGCAGCGTAAAGAAGCGCATCATGGCAAATTTGACTCCATCCAGTGAATAGTGGAATGCAAAGGAATTGCCAACTCTTGTTACCTGCAGCCATACGGTATCCCCGTCAATATTGCATCCGTTTGCATCATCCGATGTTTGATTTGTTACAACGCTGACTACAGCATGCGTATCAAAGTCTGTCTTTTCAAAACAGGCTTTAGCCCACACCTGAAAATCCTGCATAATCATTAGCGTTGACGAATCATAAGTGTCCTTGAATCCATGGGAGACTTGAGCGCGCAGCACAAAATCTCCGGTGACTTCCTTGTAATAAAAAGGTGCATTGGTCAGACTCTCCGGCGAGATTCCTGTTTCAGAAACAGATCCATTATTATTGAAAAAATCGGATTCAGCAGGTGCTTCAATGATCAATTTGTCATTCTCAAAGGTAGCTTTACTTTCATTAATCCATTCAAACTGGTCAAATACTGATTTTTCCATTTGAGAGGTTCCTTTAATTATGATATACCACTATTAAATGGCATGTTACTCATCTCCATTATACTGAATATCCAAAAGGATATCCTCCATGCTCGATTTCTGGAAGAACTCCAGCGCAATATCGTCCCTGTGTTCAAAAATCGAACCTTTACTAGACAAACAGAGTGAGGTTTATAATTATACGAATACAAAGAGGCGGGGGCTCTAGTTGCTTAACCTGACAACATTGATCACGCCCCCTCCCCGAAATCTGCTATGTCGTTATAGTTTCCTCCGTTTGATGACGATAGGACGCAACAACAAACCATTACTTACTTCGTTTGTACCTAGATCTCCTCGTCGACCAGTTCGGTGTATTCTATTTCCATAAATTTATACAATGGCAATGACTCCACAGCAACTCGAACCTCTTCTAAACTGTCTCCAATTAAAATAGACCAATGCTCGTCTCTTGTGTGGGAAAGGTAAAACGATTTAATCAGTCCCTGTTCCACTAATTCAGCAAAACGGGCTTGTTCCGCCGGTAACAGTTCATTAATTTCTTTCTCTGTTATTGTTGGTTTAATTTTGACATGAGTGAGAAAACGCATGTTGCACCACTCCTAATATTTTCATATTTTCTAACGCATTTTTATTAACTTCCCTTATCGAATAATGTCTACTCTTACGTTAGTATCATATTTCTTCACACTATGTCGACTTTTAATAAGTTCAGCTAACGTGCTGTATCGCCCAGATTACCTCAGTGAGGTGTTCCCAGGTACACGAATCTTTGCTATTGTGTAATTTTATTGAAATAATTGCGGGTATAGGGAAGAAATCCCCCCGGAGAGGCCCTGTTGCACATTCCTGCTTGTGTCATCTGCAACAATTTCATAGAGACCCGCTTCGATTCCATCTATCGCAATTCTGGCGATGTCCTTTGGATTGGCCTTAGGGGCTTGAATGCCAGCTGTCATGTCCGTGTCCATGAATGCTACATGCAATCCGGCAACCCTAATGTTCTTAGGGGCCAAATCTAAGCGTAATGCATTCGTTATTCCCCATTCAGCAGATTTTGCTGCTGAATACGCGCCTGAGTCTCCTACGTTGATCCAAGATAACGCAGATAAGATATTCAGTATCGAACCTCCTCCATTTTTTTCAACTACTCCTTTTCGAATGATCGTTCTTAAATTTTTATACATACACCAATTTCCACGTATTTATTACATACTTTATTTGAAATGTGAATTATTGACCAGTCAACATATCGTTAACTTGATTCACAAAAACGCCTTCGTTCGGGCCTGGATTATTTCGATACATTTTTGCTTCTTCTACCAGCACCTCATCCGTATCTGTACCAAGTACTTGTATGGTTTCTTCAATAAATGGCACAAGTGGCATCGCATTCGGATCGTAATTGATCATTTGCGTTTGAACCAATGGCGGTGCAATTTCTAATACTCTCACCGATGTGTCTTTAAGGATGTATCGTTGGGTCAGCGTGTAGGAATGAAGCGCTGCTTTCGTCGCAGAATATATAGCACCTCTTGCCACTGGCACGAATCCAAGTATCGAAGTCGTGTTGATGATATATGCTTCCTCTTTGGACTTCAAATGACCCAGCAACGCAGACGCCATACGGATCGGACCAAGCAGGTTTGTGGTGACTGTTTGAACCAAAACTTCTTCGTCAACTACATCCGATGGGTCATCGGGTACATAAATACCAGCATTGTTAAACAGGACATTTAGGTCCGGGTATTCTTCAATTAGCTGCTGGGCGACTGACTTTACGTTGGCAGGGTCCTGTATATTTAGCTCCACTGCAGACATGCCAGGATTCGCATTGATGGTTTCCTCAAGGCGCTCTTTATTCCGCCCTGAGATGATAACCTTGTTACCAAGTTTGTGTAATGCCTCTGCTAGTCCATATTCCTCATTCATCAAGTTCACGTTTCACCCTCCTTGGCCTGCCTCCCCATTCTCACCTTCACTTTCTCTTATATTTGTCCAATCATTTGCTGCTCCCCAACGCACCTCGTCAACTTTCCTTTTTTCTCGTTTGTCTTTTTGTTTAGCATAGAAACTCATTTCTGATGTCTCTATTGTTGTTTCAGTCTTTGCGGTATCGAGGTTCTTCCCGAGTTATCCGCCTTAATTCCGCATGAAGCTGTCCTTTTGAGTCCCAATTATTCGAGGAACGTGGCGCTCTGTACGAATAGTGGAGTTACAATTCCCCCAGCCATTGCCTCCTCCATGTGCTCTTCCCTTACACTTACCACAGGGTGAAATCCTGCGAATTCATGAGCTAGAGTGAGGATACTGAATCATTTCGTGGGAGCGTAAGTACATTACATTAATTCACTTTCTTAACCTCCAAACCGTGACATTTAAAGTTATAGTTGGGGTTTTTCATAACCTCTTCTTTCTGAAGTTCATACATGGCTATTTTATAGTTTATTTCTTCTAAGTGTTTAAAACTTTCGTCAATTTTCTTCTGCACTTCCAATTTATGCTTCATCAACATTTCTTCTCTTTGCAAAAAGGTATGATTTCCTAATTCATAAAGTTCCTTGTAATCCTTTATTTTTGAAAGAGGCATTCCTGTCTCTTTGAGACAACGAATAAAAGAAATCCAGTCTATTTGTTGTTCGTTATAAACTCTACGGCCTTTTTGGTCACGAGATATATTTGGTAATATCCCCTGCTCTTCATAAAATCTAAGTGTCTTTGCAGATACATTTAAATTCTCCACTACATATGTCATTGAATACAACATCTACTTCCCCCACCTTTAGTTACAGTTACTGTAACTAAATATATATCATAAAGAGAATGACAACACAACAATTCTATATGTAATCATGTAAAAATAAATCCTTGACTTACCGTAACGGTAACCAAGTACACTGAACTAGAAAGAAAATATGATAGCGAGGTTAAAGAGATGAATCAAAAATACAGTAGGTTATTTGAATCCTTCACATTCAGAAGTGGAATAACAATTAAGAATAGAATCGTTATGGCCCCTATGACAACCTGGTCAAGTAATGACGATCTTACCATTTCGGATGACGAAGTAAAGTATTACAAACAAAGAGTGAATGGAGTAGGACTCGTCATTACAGGGTGTACTCATGTTACACCGAATGGACAGGCTTTTACGAATGAATTCGCTGGGTACAATGATGAATTTATTACAAGCTTACGAAAATTAGCTGAGGCAGCGAAAAGTGGAGGCTCTCCTGCGATACTACAGATTTTTCATGGAGGCAATAAAGCCTTACCTGAATTGGATGTAGTTAGTGCGAGTACATTGCAACCTGAGGCTACTGCTTTGGGCTCAACTGTAGAAACAAGAGAACTATCACATGAGGAAATCCTGTCGATTATACGTGCTTTTGGAGACACAACGAGAAGAGCGATTGAAGCCGGATTTGATGGCGTAGAAATTCATGGGGCTCATGGATTTTTAATTCAGAATTTCTGGTCTCCAGCGACAAATCAACGGACTGACCAATGGGGAGGATCACTTGAAAATCGCTTACGTTTTCCATTGGCAATTATTGAAGAAATCAAAAATGTCATTGAAAAACATGCTACAAAACCATTCATTATAGGATTCCGACTTTCCCCTGAAGAATCCTCCAAAGTGGACGGATTACGTATGAAAGACACGTATGAATTAATTGATATCCTTGTTGAACAGGATTTAGATTATATACATGCTTCATTAGATAATGTGTCTTCTAAGCCAGTAGATAGTCAAGATGAAAAAACACGGCTTGAATTAATTCTTGAAAGAGCAAACGGTAAGGTACCTGTGATGGCTGCTGGTTCCATAGTAACACCAGATGATGCTCTTAAAGCTGCGGAATTAGGATTGCCGCTAGTCGCCATTGGGCATGCGTTAATTATAGATCCTAATTGGGTTGAAAAGGTCGCAAATGGACGTGAAGCCGAGGTGGATTTTGAGTTGAACGTTTCGAAACTCGACCAGCTTAATATTCCAGAAAAACTTTCGAATGTAATTCAATCAATGCCTGGTTGGTTTAATATTGGAAAATAAAAAGTAGTCCTAAAGGCTACTCAGATTGTCGAGAAACCCAAATCTTTTATGAGACTTCGGGTTTCTTTTGCTAATTCTAAGGTGCTCCGTTCATCCGTAGTTCGGTAGGGCAATTCTTGCTGTTGCGGACACACATACCGCCTATGTTTCGATCTTGAAGGCCGTTCTCATCAAGGTATCTTGTTCTAACATGTTTATAGTGAAACAGTGCCTGTTAGTTCAAAAAAAAAATCCAATGTTATAAGGGAATAACCTGATTCAACAGAAATGGAGCTAATTTCAAAGCCTCCTACACCAGTAAACAGTGCTGTAACCTTTCTTTTACGCCATTCCTTGCTATATTGTTGTGTTCCCAATACATGCTTGCCTAACTGCGAGACTGCCAGATACACAAGAAAGAGCGCTACCCCTTTGGGACGCTCTTAGTCTAATTATTTCTGAATACAAAATACTCATTATCTATCGATTCTTTTACTAATTCACGAAAGAATTGGTATTTGTGAGTGATGTGGTTCGGTAAGCTATATTTTTCAAGCCACCAACAATGATCAAATAATTGTTGATCATTTCCATTCTCAAAGAAATACCAGTTTCCTTCCTGGCAATAAACAACTTGTACAAATAGACTATGAAACCAAGGCCAAATATTAGGATCATCAGATATCATGCTCATTAAACTGCCATAATAATTGTAAGTGTGAGCCTAAAGAGTTTCTATCTTGACCCGTTTAAACTTCGCTGCACCTTGACTGACGAATAGAGCAAGCTTTCCGTGCTGAATATCATACATTCTTGCACTCAGCGCCACTTCCCCGCCGACATAAATTTCGCAAATCGTGCCGTCCATAAATACCTTCAGCTCATACTCCTGTTCCGGCAGCAGCTTGAGCGGACGTTCCAATTCCACATCATAAGGAAAGGTTTTCCCCCCCTCTTCAGATTGCATTATCGGTCCACGGAAGGTAATCCGGCTGCGCCCGGGTTCCAGTGTGATATAGTAAGCAAAATCTAAACCTTCGCCCGCCCGAAGCATGAGCCCCAGACCTTGGTTAGAACCGGAGAACCGGACGTCGGCCGAAATCTTGCACAAATTCGGTAATTCTTCCTGTGTAATGCAGCCGGCAAAGGAATAAGGGGAATCGCATGAGATCGCATCGTCCGTAATCGACCACTCTCCAGCAACTCCATAAAAATGAGCGGGCACCTGCCGGGCAAAAGCCGAGTCTACAGTTTCCGGAACTTTTACGCCCAATGTCCCGTCCGGGCGCTGAAGCATTTCATGCACAACCATATTGCCGCCCCAATCCCAGGTGTCATAATCTTTGCCTGGAGCTTTGGGAGGGTTCCAGCCAAACAGATCGTCATCCTTCGTCGGGTTCCAGCCGAACAAATAACGCTTCTGCCCATCGGATACCGACTTGGCCGCATAATAAGCCCGTCCATCAAAGGCTTCTTCCTGCGGTGTAATCCACGGACCGTTCAAGGAACGGCTCATCCGGTAAAAGGTGCCAAAACGCCCCGTATATGAAGAGTATATCAGGTACCACCAGTCTCCCATCCGGAACAGGTCAGGGCATTCATGTGCTCCCACATGCAGGTTTGGCGCGTACAGCGGCTCCCGGTATTCCCAATGCTTGAGATCCTTGGATGACAGCAAGCCCGTGCAGCCTTTCCGGTTCGTCGGTCCTTTGGCCAGTGCTGCGATCAGCATCCAGTATTGCCCTTCTTCTTCATTCCAGAAAACAAAGGGATCACGCCAGTCCGCCAGCTCATAAATTTTGCCGTCCGGACCAAAAGTGTCTTCAGGAATAGGCTCCCATGTTCGCAGATCCTTGCTGACGGCATGGCAGGCAAACTGTTTCCCTTCAGGAAAGATACAGTAGAACATATGATAGATATCATCCACCTTGAGAATATGGCCTGTCCCGCCTTCGATTTTGCAAGCTCCATCTTCCCTGTAATTCATGAAATCCTTCGTTCCAAGCAAATGCCAGCCTTGCTCAAGGCCTTCACGATAATTTTCTCTCCAGCCATGGAGATAAAAGAGTTTAAACTCCCCGTCTTCATAGTAGGGGATTACATCCCCTACCCAGGCGTTCTCTGGACGATAGAAAAATTCCTTCATTAATTATTCCTCCCGTTAATTTGAGTAGCTAAGCGTTCATCCAGCGAAACCGGCATATACGCCTCACTTGTGCCTTGGTCCTGATACCAGTAGACGGTGGCGGCATACAAATATTGGTTATTGGAGCCCCACTGATTTCCTTTATATTTCTCAAAGTAGGCCCGTCTCAGCATTATAGGTATAAACCCTCTGCTTTCGCTCAGATTCAGTCATGCTGGGAACTCCTTCCTTAGTAAGATATATATTACTCATTTGCTTACTCGGTATAAAACAGTGAAAGCCGGAGTCATGGCGAAGGCAACATCACCTTGCTTCCCCGGCTTTCCTTTAGCAGTTATTTATTGACTTTGTCAAGCAATAGCGAGATGACTTGTGCACTTTCTGCACGGTTTACATGTTCATGCGGCATAAACATTTGGTTCCCACGGCCGCTGATTAAGCCAAGCTCCTGTACGGCAGCGACTGCATTTGCAGCCCAGCCGCTAATCGTACCGGCATCCTTAAAATTACTCAAGCGATTAGCGGCAGCGTTCTGTCCTGTATGGAACAGATACGCTTTGTAAATCATGGCTGCCATTTCTTCACGGCTTATGGTTTCCTCCGGTGCAGAGGTATCTATGCTTCTTCCGGTAACAATTCCCGCTTCGTATGCTGCGGCAATGGAAGAAGCGTACCATTTCGTGGGTTCAACATCCTTGAATGCAGTTGAGTTCGCCGCTGTTATTCCGAGTGCACGAGTGATCAAGGAAGCGAATTCAGCCCTGCTCACCTTTTGCTTCGGTGCAAATTCCGTTTCACTTATACCTAAGACAATTTGCTTCGCAGCCATCCTTTTAATCACGTCATGGGCCCAATAAGAGGCATTAACATCTTCAAAGGATTTGTCATAAGTAAAGACGGCAAACTTGCTGAAATGGCTCACATTCGACGTCCATTTATCACCTGAAAAGGTTCCGCCCATATACTCCAGTCTGCCGTCATCGGCGATGTAATAAATGCCCGTCAGATACTGGCGGGAATTCTCCTTTGCACTCAGCCTGATGGTGACCGGTTTGGAAAATTTCTCAAGTGTAAGCATCGTTCCATCGGCCTTCACAATAGACAATTTGAAGTCGTAGACCTCTCCTATTGCTGAGATGTCCGCATGATTCTTATTTCCGGCTTGTGCAAGCAGCTCTTTACTTTGCTCTGAAGATAATGCATCCATTTCAAAAGAGATTTTCGACTGTTTGAGTTCGCTGTCAGTAACCAGCGCCTGTAATCCCTTTAATACCTCTGCAGGAACTTCGATTTCCACATCTGTGTTTTTAACTTTTAAAGCATTCTTGCCGTCATTTGCCGCCATGGTCACAGGAAACAGCACTTGCCGCTCTCCCTTTGCCATCTCGAATGCCAGGCTGCGCTGACTCTCCGGTTTGCTTGCCGGAATTACAGTCTGACTAGGAGGACTGGTTGTACTGGTCGGGCCGGTTGGATCAGTCGGACCGGTTGGATCAGTCGGGCCAGTTGGATCAGTCGGATTCTGCACCTTAACCGGTACATTGAAATCATCGACGTTAATATGTCCGAAACCGCCTGTGGATTGATCAACCACCTTAATATAGAGCTCCTCGCCGATATACTGTGAAGCATTCCAAATTTTCCGTTGATACTCCTCATAATTGGTCGCGGTCTCTTTGAACAGCTCTTTGCCGTCCGATGCCCGGACCAGCGCAACATACAGCTTATCGATATCACGCCCGCCGCTGACCAGGAAGTTGAGCTTGCCGTTCCCGCCAAGGACGAAATTCTGCGATTTCAGCGTTCCCGTTAAGCTGTCACCGCCAGCTTCCTCGTTGAAACCCCACAAATGATAGCCGCCCGGAATTTTATGCGACGGATTGAAGTAAATCGTGTCCCAGAAAAACTGGGTATCGGTCACATGGACATCCTGGAAGGCGTCTCCTTCTGTGATCCAGCCTGTTAAATCGCCTGTAGCAAAATCATGGTTAGGCAGATCCGTAATATCTCTATACACCGAATTGTCCCAGTTATCAGGCACATAGACCGGAGCAGCCGGTTCACCCGTTAAGGCATTCATATTCCATACTTCCATCGACTTGACAGTAATATCGTTATCGCCCCAGACCTGCAAGCCCAATGAGTCGTATCTGCCAACGTAGACGCGGGTTGTCAGCTTTTTCTTGTAATTGGCAAAGGCTTCAACAACCGAACGGTCGAGGAAAATATGGAGCTTCAAGTTCTCTCCGTCCAGATCCACGTATCCGCCTTGAATGCCGTCCATACGCACATCCGGATCAATGCTGCTCTTAGTGCGATCCACATTGAAAGTCCCGTTTGTCTTATCGTAGTAAATCAGCGTTTCCTCCTGGCCGTTATCGGAGCGTCGCACCTTGAGACCAAATTTCTGGGCTTCGCCCGGATCAATTTCCATCACAATCTCCAGCATGTCACCTTTGACATTTTGGATCAATTGATTAGCGGCCTCCAAGTTTTTGTCTACAAAATCAACCAATTTAGTATCTCGGAGACTCTGCAATTCCTCAATTGGTTCAATGCGCAATTTATCGTGGTCGTCCAGGCTTAGGGAAACTGGCAGTGCCAGATTATGAGCCCATCCGGCTTGATATTCAGCCTGCGGCGTTCTTACATTTTGCACCATGGAGTATACGACCGTTCTTCCGTCAGGTGTAACCATCCCGCTCTCTGCGGTCAAATAACCATCCCCCACATCCATTTTGGAGGGGGCGTCCTGGTCAGGTATAAACTTGAAGTTATCTCTATCCCAGGTTCCAATCCAATAAAAGACCTCAACATCTCTTTGCACATCGTCAGCTGGAGGAACCTGCTCCGGCTTCTCATGGGGATTAACCATGAAAATGTATTTTTGTTGTCCTGTACTATCCTCACCTAACGGCAATAATACCGGCAGTTCCCATACCGTACCGAGCTCCGGATAAAGATTTCTGTCACTAACATATAAAGGCCCCTTATACTCCCAGTTGTGCATATCGTCAGACACGTACACCAAAGCTGTACCGCTGCTGAAGTCTTGAAGACCAGATGTCACTAACTGATACCACTTATCTACCTCTTCGTCGTACCATACAAATGGGTCCCGAAACTCGTTATGGATGCCTTCCCCGTTCTGCTCCGTTACCGGTTCAGGATATTTCACCCATTGCTCTAAATTGGGATCGGACAAATCCGCCGGAGTCGCCAGCCCTGTTCTTTGGTTCGGGGACAGGGAGTCATTGCCGGCGGTATAAAAGAGAACGGGATTTCCGTCTCGATCATACGCTGCACTGCCTGACCATGCGCCGTCCGGATCAAGGGTGCCCGCTTCGGGGGCAAGAGCAGGCCTCACATTTTCCCAATGCACCATATCGTCACTAACCCAATGTCCCCAGTGGATTTGATGCCAGAATGGACCTTGCGGGTTATGCTGATAAAATAAATGGTATTTGCCGTTATAATAAATCGGTGCATGCGCTTCATTCATCCAGTTTTGCGGAGGCATCGCATGGTACTGCGGACGGTGCTGATCACCGTCGAACACACTTGGATCCTCGTCAATGTCACCATTTGGAATTTCCGGAACCGCGCCGCCGTGAACCGCCTTCACACTCTCATATTCAGCAAGGATCTCTTGACCCGTGAGCGCTTTGTTCTGCAGTTTCACTTCATCGATAAGTCCGCTGAACATATTGTAGGAGAACAATCCCGCAAACTCTGCAGGTCTATTGTTTTTTCCGATAATCAGGTCTTCCGTAGAAGGTGTAATCGGAACGTTGACAGGTGTTGTTTGAGAAGCTACTTCCTGACCATTTAAATATAATTTAATGATTCCGTCCTTTTTGTCGAACGTAGCTGCTACGTAATTCCATTTGTATTTTTCGAGTGGATGGTCTTTGACCCATACCTGAATCCATTGTCCACCAATTCCGACCTGCATTGACCATGTACCGTGCCGGTACATTCCCAAAGCAAAACCTTCCGTCTTATCCTGATCGGACTGGTTCACGATAGCAGACAGCTTGTTTCCGTCTCCCCATTCGTAGCTGCGCGGAGCGACCCAAGCTTCAAGCGTTAACGCGTCACTTACTGGAACGGCATCCTTTGCGTTGACCTCGATATCATTTGAGTATCCATCGAATAGCAAGGCGCCACCTTTTACTCCGCGCGGAGTCCATCTTGGATCCTTGGAGTCCATATATCTGGCGTTATTAAATACGTAGTTTACATCATGCTCAAGATTGCTTACTTCCTCAAGCGCCTTTTTTCCTACGCCTTCATCAAGATTCATGTAGAAAATGGTTCCCGTACTATTCGCTTGAAAAGCGTCAACGGAGATACGGGCTTGATTGGATTGATCGATAACTTTGATATAAAGCCTCTTGTTGTAGTGCTTCTGCATTTTCCAAGAAATCTTCTCATTCGCATTGACATCCCCGGTCTTCTCAAGCAACGTGTTAGTGCTGGCATCATATAATGCGACGTAGGTTTCCTGCGGATTGACGATGTCTAAAACAGTGAAGTTAATAGTCCCGGTCCCTCGAAGCGTAAAGGTATTGGAGGTAATCGAGCCCTGTCCTTCCAAGGAGGATTTGGCATAATAGTTACCTTCTTTACCAGCTTGGGCATCATTGTTCACTTGAAAAGCGTTGCCCTCAACGGTCCAGCTCTCTAAATTCCCGGTTTCAAAGCTGGGATTCTGGATTTCAGTCGGCATAATGTTATCTGCCATGACTCCTTCTTCCGGTACGAGTTCATTGAAGGTGTGGAAGGCGTCCGCAAAGATTACTCCCCAATCCGCGTGCCCATTATCGACGATCTCCACATACAGCTTCTTCCCGATATACTTGGAGAGATCGGCTTTATACTGCTCCATATTCGCAAGTCTCAGGCCCTGTGCTGGATACGGGAACCCGGACTCGTTAAATTCGGTGTTGCCGTACCTGGCAATCAGTTCACCTGTGTCCGCATTGATGACGCTCACATACACTTGATCCGTATGCTTGCCTCCGCCCAGTCTGAAGGTAATCCAGCCTGTTCCGCCCAGCTCGAAGGTGCTGGAACGAAGCTTACCTGTCGCAGTCTCGTTATACTTCAATCCGTTTAAATGATAAGTGCCTTCCTGGTTATACGGGATTTGTTCAACCCAATAGGTTGTTTCGTCCGACACGCTGTTCGGACCAAACGCCTCACCTTCTACAACCGTCCAGCCTGTTAAGTTCCCGGTTTCAAAGCTGGGATTTTCGATTTGATAGCGTTTGAAATCCGGCTTGATATCCGTGGCAGCAATTCCTCCGGCCGGCTCGGCTTCATGGTACATGAAGAAGGCGTCCGCAAAGATCACGCCCCAATCCGAGGTTGCATTGTCAACGATCTCCACATACAGCTTTTTACCTAAATATTCGGAAAGATCCGCCTTATATTGCTCCATATTGGCAAGCCGCAAGCCCTGATCGGGATTCGGGAAGCCAACGTCAGCGAAGGCGCTATTGCCATACCGGGCAATGACTTGCCCCGTCTCGGCTTCTACGATATTTATATATGCCTTGTTTGGATTTTTGGCACCGCCAAGCTTGAAGCTGATCCAGCCGCTGCCGCCCAGCTCGAAGGTGCTGGAACGAAGCACACCTGTCGCAGCCTCGTCATGCTTCCAGCCGTTTAAATGAAAGGTCCCTTCCTGGTTGTACGGGATTTGTTCCGCCCACCAAGTTGTTTCGTCCGATACACTGTCCTGACCGAACGCTTGGCCTCTGACAACCGTCCAGCCTGACATATCCCCAGTTTCGAAGCTTGGATTCTGGATTTGATAGACTGTATCCGTAACTGACAACCCCTCGTCAGCCTTGGGAATATGATAGACCGCATCCGTAACCGACAATCCTGCGTCAGCCTTAGGGGTGAACGCCTCCCGAGCATCTACTCCAGCTTCGGCTGCAGCCGAGATTCCGGGAGTTACAAGCTGAAGAACCATAACCCCTATAACCAGTCTGGAGATCCATGCTTTACTTCTTTTGGCTTCTCTCATCAAAGAGCCTCCTTCGTCATTTCTTATTCATGTATTCATACGTAATTTTGAAATTGCTCTCCTTATACAAGGATGCATAGTCATGAAGTAAGAGAGGCGTGAATGAAGCGCTTCCATCTAGAGAAGGCCAAGTAGCTTAAGGGGTTGTTGCAATACCCATATGGTAGGGAGCGCCTTAGCGCTCCTGCTACCAAATGGATTGCATATCCCATATCTCCATGGATTTAACTAGCGGTTCCCCGTTTCCCCAGATCTCAAGCCCCAAGGCATCCTTACGGCTCGGATACACCCGGGTCGTCAAACTTTTCAATCCGTTAGAATAGGCTTCGACCATGGAGCGGTCCAAATAAATGTGCAGCTTCAGATTTTCCCCTAGCAGCTCCAGATTACCGCCCTGAATCCCACTACACTTTTCTCCCGGATGCAGCGTCGTTTTTGTCCGATCGGCCAAGAGCATTGTCTGATTTAAATCATAATACAGCAAGGTTTCCTCTTCGCCATCCGGCGTACGCCGGATCTTGATTCCAAATTGAGAGGCACTGCCTGGCTCAATCTCCAGTTTAATCTCAAGCATGTCACCTTGTACGTCCCCCAGTAGTGTATTAGCCTCAGCTAATGACTTGTCCTGGAGCGATAGCCGCTTCTCGCCGCGCAATGATTGAAGCTCCTGAATCGGCTCGATTCCAAGCCTTCCATCTTCCCTCAAGTACACACTTAGCGGCAAGCCGCCGTTATGGGCCCAACCCGATTGGTATTCAAGCTCAGATGTACGGTCACCCTGCGCGATTGTAAAGACGATGTTTCTGCCCGTCATCGGATCAACCATTCCGCTTGGACCGGTAAAGTGGAAATCGCCGACATCTATCAATTGCGGCTCCGCTTGATCTGGAAGGAACGATAGATTTTGCTTGTCAAGCTGCCCCATCCAATAGAACACCTCGACATCTGCTCCCTTTCCCACAGGGCTGACCAACAGGAGATACTTGCTCACACCTTGCTTGTCGCTGCCCAGAGGAAGAAATACAGGGAGCTCCCAGATAGGTCCAAGATAAGGATACTGTTGAATATCCGCCTCAAAGAATGACCCTTTGTACGTCCAGTTCAGCATATCCTGCGAGGCAAACGCCAATGCTGCCCCACCTCCGCCTTCGATTCCAGATCCGACCAAAGCATACCAGCCTTCATCATCCTTCCATACAAAAGGATCCCGGAAATCGCCGAATGCACCGATCCCTTTCTTCTGCACAATGAGTGGCTCCGGATGTTTAACCCATTGAACAAGATCCGGGTCCTTATCCCGGGAATAGGTGCTGCGGGCGAGCGCCACGCTCTGATTCGGTGAAGCACTATCATTGGCAGCTGTAAAGAACAAAACAGGCAGGCCATCTGCATCATAGCTAGCGCTTCCCGACCAAACTCCGTCTGGTGACAGTTGATCTTTCTCAGGTGCCAAGGCCACGGGCAGATCACGCCAATGCACCAAATCCTTACTTACCCAATGTCCCCAATGGATCTGATGAAAGAACGGTCCAAGCGGGTTATGCTGATAGAACAAGTGATATTGCCCGTCAAAATAGATAGGCGCATGGGGTTCGTTCATCCAATGGGCTGGCGGGCTGACATGATACTGCGGTCTGTGCCGGTCCAGCAGCAGAGGCGTTCTGTCGAGCTTGATATCATCGTACTTTAATTGCGGGTGCACTCCTCCGTGGGAATTCAGCACTTGCCGATATGAAGCGGCTATCTCTTCCGCGCTTAGGGCTATATTATAGATCTTGAGCTCATCGAGCATACCACTGAACATTTGAAGACTGAACACTTCAGCCAGCAGGGCACTATGGTTATTCTTTCCGATAAGCACATCCGTGTCAGCAGCTTCAACCAGGCGGGAACCGCGGGGCAGGTCAGCCGAAGCGATTTCACTGCCGTTCAAATACAGCTTGATTTCACCTAGATTCCCGTCGAAAACGGCGTTTACGTATGACCATTCATTCTTGGGGAGTTCATAGCCTTCAGGAGACCACAGCTCTTTCCATTCCCCTCCCTCGAGTCCGACTTGGAAGGACCAGGAGCCGTGACGGAACATGCCGAGCAGATACCCCTGCTTGCGATCCACGTTGTAGCGGTTCACAAGAGCGGCCAGTTTATTTCCCTCCCCCCATTCATAGGAGCGAGGTGCTACCCATATTCCGATACTTAGCGCAGAAAGATGTTGCGGTTCGCCATTCGAACCTTCATTGATCGGATGGGCAATATAAGTCGAGTAACCATCGAACAAGAGTCCGGTTCCCATTGCTCCTTGTCTCCACTGGGGAGGACAAGGTTCGGTAAACTCCGCTTGATTAAACACATAATGAATGTCATCCTTGATTTGGGATACGCTCTCCAGCGCACTTGCTCCGGTTCCTTCATCAAAGGCCCAATACATCATTAGCCCGTGATTATCGTTTATTTCGCTCATACATTAACCCTCCCTGATATCTGTTCTGTGCTGCCTTCGGGCTTATGAATGGAATGAAGAGTATGGATGTGAAGCGAATTTAGCTCGGCACTCCCTGCCTCTGTGCTTATCCATACATTTTCAATCGGGTCATCAGGGAAAATTTGATCGGTCAGCGCAACCATTCCATCATTCGCAAACACTTCAACCACACTACGATCCAGCCAGATACGCAGCTTGATGCTTCCATTCTCTGGAACTACTCTGGCACCATGCTTGCATGCAAATGACGGGTTAAAATCAGTCAGACCCGATTTTGATCGGTCGATAAACAACCACTCGTGCACAGGATCATAACCGATAATCGTCTCACTCTGGCCGGAGGACCTCAATTTGATATGAACTTCGTCTCCGGAGCGGATATCGATGTCCGTCTCAATCTCCAGCAGATCATCGTTAGTCTCGTGAATAAACGGGGCCTCCCGTGTAATCGCTACATCACTCCAGGAGTGTGATTCTTTCCGCAGCTGCTCTATTTCTTGGACAGGCATTTGAGTAAGAACTACACTTCCGTCCCGGCTGGTCAGGGATAAGACGCGGGGGAGAGTCATTGCGCCTCGCCAGAAAGCAGTAGGAGTCTGATTGGCATACCTCCAATTGCTCATCCATCCGATGATCACACGCCGCCCGTCCTCTTCAGGAATATCCGACCAAGACACTGCCGCGTAATTATCCCGTCCCTCATCCAACCACAGCACTGTATCAGGAGCATTCTCATTAACAAATTCCCAGCCATCAAAGCTTCCAATGAAATATTGGGTTTTGGAGCCTTCCGGACAATCTGGATTGTCTCCGATACTTACGATCAATACCCATTTTTTCTGATTGGACCCATCCATTGATAATTCAAATAGATCCGGGCATTCCCACACCCCGTAGTGTGAGCCTTGCGACTTCCCGAATTCACTGGCAAAATCCCAATCCTTTAAGTTAGCGGAACGATAAAAGCGGATATGATCTCCACATGCAAGCGCCATAATCCAGACGCAGGCTTCCTCCATCCAGAAGACTTTGGGGTCACGAAAGTCGGTGATTTCGGTATCGGACAGGATCGGATTTCCCGAGTAGAGCGTCCAGCTTCTGCCTTTGTCCTTACTGTACGCCAAGCTTTGACGCTGTCTCGGTCTGTCTGAATCCGGGTATATATCCGCATGGGTGAATATAGCCACCAAGCCGGACCCGCCATCAAATAATCCGCTAGTATCCTTCCAATCCACAACTGCGCTTCCAGAGAAGATGGCACCATTATGATCCGGTGACAAGGCTACAGGAAGTGTTTCCCAGTTCACCAAATCCTTGCTCACTGCATGTCCCCAGTGCATAGGACCCCATACGGTGCTTTCGGGATGGTGCTGGTACAACAAATGGTACTCTCCTTCAAAGTAGACCATACCGTTTGGATCATTCAACCACATAGCCGGTGGAGAGTAATGGAATTGAGGTCTGTAGGATTCTTTGGACAAATCCGCGCCTGCCGACTGAACTAATTTAGTAACCTGCTGATAGGTTGGAATTGCCGGAATGGCTCCTTTTCGTGTCGTTACCAAAGCACCCACTGCGTTAGCGAAGTGGACAATAGGGATCCAGTCCTGATCCCTGATCTGCTCGATGCAACACCCTCTCTCGAGCAGCTGATAGAGGAAACCGCCAAGGAACGCATCTCCCGCTCCGGTGGTATCAACGGTATGCACTTTGAAACCGGGCACATCCGCCCATTTGGAGCCGGACCCGAACCTAATAAAGCATCCTTTTTCAGCCTTGGTCACCAGGATCACTTTCACCTTGAATTGTGTCTGAATTTGACGGGTACCCTCTTCCAAATCAGTGAGTCCCGTAATAAACTGAAGTTCTTCTTCGGAAATTTTGACAATATCCGCAAGAACAAGCCCTTCTTTAATCTTGATTTTTGCCTGCTCCAAATCCAGCCAAAGCGCAGGTCTCAGATTGGGATCAAATGAAATGAGAGCTCCATTCTCTTTCGCCTGGATACACGCTTTTAGGGTTGCACTCGCAGAAGGCTCATGAGTCATTGATACGGAGCCGAAATGAAAGATTTTCGTATCTTTGATCTGTTCCAGGTCAATATCATCAATTCCTAAAAGCATATCGGCACCAGGGTTACGGTAGAAGCTGAATGAGCGGTCGCCGTCTTCTTTAAGATGGACAAAAGCCAGCGTTGTATTGGCATGACTTTCCTTCACCAAACCCTTTGTATTAACACCATTTTCAAGCAAAATCCGAGTAAGATATTCTCCAAACTGGTCTTCACCGACTTTGCCGATAAATGCCGTGGATTTCCCAAGTTTGGACAACACAACAACCACATTTGCAGGGGCCCCGCCAGGATTGCATTCAAATAGCTGCTCCCCTTTCCCGGACAAACCTGCAGGAGTAAAATCTATTAATACTTCTCCTATTGCTGTAATATCAACCATATGATTCTCCACTCCTAGTCTATCATTTATATATACGATTCTAATCCGAAAACAGAGGTAGCAAGCCTGAGTGAAGGCATTCCATTCAGGCTTGCTACATGCCTTACCTATAATATTTTATTTCCGAGCTGCGAGATAACGGTCATACCCATCTTGATAGATCTTCATCAAATCATCCAAGCCCATTTCTTTAAGCGAGGCCAGATAATCGCTCCACTCGGAGTCAGAAACCCCTTTCAACATGAATTTGGCGCGCATGGAGTTAGTATAGGTTTGTATCTCTGGTTTCAGCTTTTCAATAGTCTTCAACTCATCTTCTGAAAAGAAGATATTCGGGTATTTTTCTTTCTGCATTTGAGGTACAAAAATATTTTTGATATCATCCAGTCTTTGCTGTGCCCGTGCTTCCGGAGGTGCAATGTTTTCGAAGTCTTCACCAGTGAATACGCCGCCGCCACCTAGTGATACGGTTTGACGGAACTCCCCCGGATTGCTGATATCCGATTTCTGTACCAGTTTGCCATCGGCAGATTTCTCAAACCATTCGCCAATCGGGCCCCAACGGACTTCCGCAGTGGTTTCCGGTTTGTATATCAAATCCAACCACGCAGCAATCAATGCAGGATTCTTTGCTTCTTTCGTAATAACCGAACCTCCTCTAGAAAGTGCGGAACCACTGTTCCATTTGACAACCATATCTTTAAAAGGAGGGACGATCGGATAATGTTTGTCACGTTCAGGACCCACTACGTCCGTATGATCCCACCAGAGAAAAGAGCCTAGGGTTTCCTGCTCAGTCTTCCCTTTCGCATAATATTGCGTATATTCTTGAGTGAAGGATTCCGGATCAACAAGCCCCTCTTTCACCCATTTTGCGATCTCGTTTACAGCATCTTTATATCCATCCTGAATAGCTGCGTAGGAAACCTTGCCATTGTCCACATTTAAATGTTCAGCATATGCGTTGTTACCAGGTTGATAGGTTTTGTCTGGTACACCGAAGGCTCCGAACAAATAACCGATATCACCCGTCCAGAATGCATTGACGAAGGATAAGGGGATTTCATCTGCTTTTCCGTTGCCATTCGGATCTTTGGTTTTAAAGGCAAGCAATACATCATGATATTCTTGAAGAGTGGTTGGCATTTTCAGCCCCAGCTTTTTCAGCCAATCCTCATTTATATAGAGGAAATCCGGGTTAGCACCAATATCTTCTTGACCGGCGCCTAACTCCTCACCTGCAGGAAGAGAATAAATATTGCCGTCAGGAGCAGTGACTTCGGCTTTGATATCCGGTCTCTTGTCAAATAAAGCTTTCAAGTTTGGCATGTGTTTGTCAATCAGATCATTTAGAGGTATAATGGTGCCGTCCTCACCGTATTTCATCAGCTCTGTATCTGTGAAACCGGCTCCGAAGAACATTTCAGGCAAGTCGCCACTTGCTATGAGCAGATTCTTCTTCTCGTTGTAATCTGTCTCGACAATGGTATTCCAATCGATATGAACATTTGACATTTCCTCAAGTTTTTTAGCCATGGTCATTTCGTTATAATCGCTTGGCGCCAGCGGAGCTCTGCGGGCAACCACCTTTAAGGTGGTTTTTTCTTTTAGTGGAAACTGAATGGATGCACTGTCATCCGCTTGATTTCCACTATTCTCTGTATTCGTACCTGTCTTACCATTGTTGCTGTTGTTGTTACTGTTACATGCCGTAGCAAACACGGAAACGGCCATCATTGCTGCCAATAGACCCACAGCTTTTCTGTTCATTCTTCTTAACCTCCCTGTTAAATCTGCTCATTTCATACTTCGTGATCTAGGATTAACCAGTCCCATTCTAATCCAGCTTCACAACACCTCCTTAACGAATATCTGACAAGCTAGGTCTCACCCTTTCACCGAACCCACCATTACTCCTTTGACAAAATATCTTTGCAAGAACGGGTATAAGGCTAACAGCGGAACTGCGGAAACGATAATAACTCCGAACTTGATCAATTCCGTCACACGCTGTTTGGCCAGCATGTTATCAATATCCATAAGCATATTCCCGGACGGTTGGCTTTGGATTAGAATGTTGCGAAGAACCAGTTGCAACGGAAACTTATCACCATCACTCAAGTAGATTAGAGCATCGAAGAATCCGTTCCATTGGCGTACGACAGCGAAGAGGACAAGAACTGCAATAATCGGTTTAGATAAAGGAAGGACAATGCTCCATAAATATCTAAGATTCCTCGCTCCATCAATGGCGGCTGCCTCTCTCAGCTCTTCAGGCAATTCCTCGAAAAAGGTTTTTGCAATAATAATCAGGAATGCATCCATTGCACCAGGGAGAATGACTGCCCACATTGAGTTCATCAAATGCAGATCCTTTACAACCAGATAAGTAGGAATAATGCCGCCATTAAAGAACATGGTAATGATGAAAAAGGTCATAATTACATTTCTGCCATAAAAATCTTTTCTCGAAAGCGGATAAGCCGCCATGATGACAAGAGTTGTGCTGACAAATCCATTCAGTACTGCATAGAGAATGGAATTCTTATAGCCGTTCCATATTGAACTGTCGCTGAAAATCCTTTTATATCCGTCAAAGGTTATATTTTGCGGCAATAACCATACATCACCGGAATAAATCTTGTTTGGGTCACTGATAGAAGCGATCACTATAAAATATAAGGGATACAGAATCATTAAGGTGAAGCAGCCTAGAAACAAATAATTGATTATATCAAATGCCAGATCCGACTTCGTTTTTCTCTTTAACATGGTTTCTCTCCTCCTCTTAGCAGGCGTTCTTCACGCCTAAAACAAGCCCTTGCCGCTTATTTTCTTGGTTGTTTTATTCACAATGACCAGTAGTATTAGGTTTATCACGGAGTTAAACAGTCCGATTGCAGCCGAAAAGCTGTATTCCGCTCGCTGAATCCCCACCTTGTATACATAAGTCGGAATAATTTCGGAGGTAGCGACATTCAAATCAGTCTGCATAAGAAATGCTTTTTCAAATCCAACGTTCATTAGATTGCCTACAGCCATGATGAACAAAACAATAATGGTAGGAGCAATACCCGGTAAATCAATATGACGAATTCGATGCCACTTGGAAGCACCATCCATAACGGCCGCTTCATGCAAATGGGGGTCGATCCCTGCTAGGGCAGCCAAATATATAACTGACGCAAATCCGGTTTCCTGCCAAACGGAGGAGAATATGTACAGAGGCCTGAACCATTTCTCCTCTCCCATAAACATAATCGGTTCACCGCCGAAGGCGGTTACAATATGATTAACCAAGCCGCTGGTAGGGGACAGGAAGATGAACAGCATTCCGACCAGTACGACAGTTGAAATGAAATACGGGGCGTAAATCGCAGTTTGAATGAACTTTTTCATCCTCTGCTGTCTCAATTGATTCAGCATAATGGCTACAATAATGGGGAAGGGAAAAACTATAGCCAAATTGAGCAAGCTTAGCAAAATAGTATTTCCTACGATTTGCTTAAAATTGTAAGATTCAAAAAAGCGTTGAAAATGTTCTAACCCTACCCACTCACTGCCCCAGACCCCTTTGGAAGCTACAAAGTCTTTAAAGGCGATTTGTACCCCATACATAGGCCAATATTTAAAAATTGTAAAATAGGCTACTGGGATCAAAATCAATAGGTACAATTCATAATTCTTTTTCATTTTCCCAAGCATGTACTTTCCTCCATCTCCAATGTAAACGATTACGTAATAGACAAGAGCTTTTTCTATAATTTTGTAAGCTCCCCCGCTCCAAATGGTAAAGTTGACATGTGCTCCGATTATTTAAAATAAATAAACTTGTTTTAAATATAACCACACTTGCCAAAACCCTTGTTTTAAAAGCAGGTAATCGTTTGCGTAATCGATTTTATAACATGATTTTATTCGTTTTTGATAGCGTTGTCAATCAATTTTCTTCCCCTTGAAGTTCTTTTTCCTATCACTCCGTATTCGGTTTTTGAAATTAAAAAACGAACAGAGAAAAAATCCCTGCTCGTTTTTCACAAACCCTTAGTAGCTTATCGTTGCATAGAAACTAACGTATGAGTTGCTTGTCGTTGTTACTTTGAGGCGGTGAAGTGTTCCATTATCAGTGGAATAGAAAGTGTAACTCCCATTAGAGGAGATGTAAACATCCCCCCGATCCTCGAACAGGCCGGTAGATGGATTATATTTTTGAATTGTTGCTTTAAGATTACTGCCACTCGAAAGTCCAGACAATGAGTTTACATTGAGTATGGCTTGGAAATCCGCACGGCTAGGTGTGAAGGTCTGACTGTAACGTGTTTCTCCTGGAAAAACATTGCTGACATTAAGATTTTCGGTTGCAGCACTGACCATATTAGGGATCAGGAACAGACAAAACACCAAACAAAACATCGTAATTTTTCTGGTTTTATTTATTACTCGCATTATTATATCCTCCTGTTAACCATTTTTTAATTCTAGTTTACAAGAACCGGGACGTTTACTTCGTCCACATTAATATGGCCAAAACCGCCAGTAGCATTGTCGACAATCTTGATATAGCAAGTAGTCCCTACATAAGAAGCAGCATTCCAAGTAATACGGCTATAGGCTTCATTGCTGTTGCCTGTCGCTTTTATCAATTCAGTGCCATCCGATGCCCGAACCAAAGCAACATATAAATTATTGATATCGTTGCCTCCGCCAATCAGAAAATCAATGGCTCCGTCGCCACCAAGGGTAAATGCCGCAGATTTCAGCACACCTACCTGAGAATCTCCTCCATCCTTAAATCCCCAGAGATGGTACGCACCGCTTTGATTAAAAGACCCTCCCCATCCCCAGTTCGTATCTGCCACAACATCCGCATCACTGAACGCATTACCACTTACAATAGTCCATCCGCTCAGATTTCCGCTCTCGAAGTCATGGTTTGTCAAACTGCCGAGCACCTGTGCAGCTTGAGTGGTTGCTGTCACGCTGTTGCTTGCTGCCGAGATATTTCCCACAGCATCCTTGGCTTTGACAGTATAGGCATAGGACGTATTTGCTGTTAGTCCGCTATCTGTATAGGTTGCTGTCGTACTCGTACCTACTTGTACCCCATTCCGGTAAATCAGGTAGCCGGTTACTCCCACATTATCCGTAGAAGCCGTCCAACCCAGAGATACAGAATCCTCGGTTGTCCCGGTCGCTTCCAGATTCGTTGGAGCTGTTGGAGCCTCTGTATCACTTGGTCCGCCTTGGACTGGAACGTTAAAATCATCAACATTGATATGGCCCCAATCATCCGTTCGCTCATCGACTATTTTGATATACATGGATGTGCCTATATATTGGGTAGCATCCCAGGATCTCTTCGTGTACCCTTCCGTAACTCCTTTGGTACTCGGCCAATTCCAATAGCTTCCCGGTCCGCTTGATCGATAGAGCTCTTTGCCGTCAGAAGCACGAACAAAGGACACATACAATTTATCAATATCGGAACCGCCGCCGACCAAGAAACTAACCTGACCATTACCTCCGAGTGTAAAACTTTTAGATTTTAATACTCCTGTTGCCGAATTTCCACCACTCAAATTCCCCCAAAAATGGTAATCACCAGTTTGATTAAACGGTTGGTTATTCCCGAATGTCGTTGTATTTGTAACCCCCGAATTGGAAAAAGCCGTTCCGCTCTCTACGATCCAACCGTTTAAGTTACCGCTTTCAAATCCATAATTCGTAATAGTTACAGATGCCGGAGGAGCAATTACAGTAACTGTACTTGAAGAAATTTTTGCGCCGTCTCTTGTTTTGGCTGTAATAGTTGCAGTCCCTCCAGATTTTCCGGTAACTACTCCATTAACCACCGACGCGACCGACGTGTTGCTGGAATTCCATATCACATCTTTGTTCGTTGCATTTGCTGGTGCAACAGTAGCATTAAGCGTTTTTTTGCCGCCTACCGTTACCTCTAGACTTGCAGGACTCAGGCTGACCCCACTGACTGCCACAGGGGTATATGCGGAATTCATTGCCCAAACTTTCAGTGACTTCACAACAATTGAACTGGTGTTTGCATCTCCCCATAGTTGAATGCCTTTTGCATCTGTTCTGATAGAATAAGTACGTGTGGTAATGGATTTAAGTCCATTCAAGTAAGATTCCACCATAGATTTATCCAGGTAGACGTGTAGTTTGACATTTTCACTACCGATATCTATAGTACCCTTTTGGATGCCTTTATTTTGACCTGCAATGGTTTTGGTACGGTCAACGCCATATTCTTTATTACTGTTTTTGTAATAGATTAATGTCTCTTCTTCACTGTTAGGAGATTTTCTGACTTTGATCCCCACACTGTCAGCAGAACCACGGCTTAATTCCATTTCGATCTCAACCGTATCGCTTTGAATGGAAGAAAGCGCAGCATTGGCAGAAGCAAAACTCGTATCTGTTGTAATATTAACAAGTTGCTGACCCCTTAAGGACTGCAGCCCGGAAATTGGATTGATTCCCAGCTTACCGTCCGGGCGCAGCGAAAGTTCTACAGGAAGCCCTGCGTTATGCGCCCATCCTGCGTCTGACTCTTCCTGGGAGTTTCTTTCCCCTTGAGCAATCGTGAACATAATATTACGTCCTGTTTGCGGATCTTCAAACCCGCTTGGACCTGTAAAATGAAAGTCCCCAAAATCCATTAATTGAGGCTTGGGATCATCAGGTGTGAACTTTGCAGTAGAAGCATTCCAAGTACCAATCCAATAGTACACCTCCACATTCGCTCCGCTTCCGACCGGACTGATTGCCAACAAATGCTTGCCGCTTCCCAGAGACATCATAACCGGCAATTCCCATACGCCGCCTAATTCCGGATAAGTTGACGGATTGGTTTGATAGATTGGGCCGCGATAGGTCCAATTCATCAGATTAGGGTCCGTTGTGGAGTAGACAGCTGCAGATCCACCTTGACCATCGTAACCCGTTCCTACCAGCATAAACCAGGTTGAACCATCTTTGAACACATACGGGTCTCTGAATTCACCGAATTTCCCGTATTGCTGGGCAACTGCCAGTTTGGGCTCTTTTACCCATTTCTTCAAATCGTTATCCCCATCCGTCTGAACCGTACTGCGGGCAACCCCCACATTTTGATTGCTGTTAAGGTACGCTCTTGAATCATTGCCGGCAGTTAAGAAAAGAGTAGGATTCCCTGAATCGTCAATGACTGCGCTTCCAGTCCAATCACCATCGGGATCTACCTTGAACAATTCTGGCGATAAGGCAGGCTGCAAGTCTCTCCAATGCACCATGTCATCGCTGACCCAGTGCCCCCACTGCATATTATGCCAATAAGGTCCATGCTGGTTATTCTGATAAAACAAATGGTATTGTCCATTATAATACAGCGGTGCATGAGGTTCATTCATCCAGTGACCCGGTGCAATAGCATGATATGTGGGGCGATAGCGGTCACCGTCATAGACGCTCCGGTCAAAACTGAGGTTTGGTGTCGGCAAGTTTTCTCCTAGCTTTGACATGTAGCTCTGATAGGAGTTCTCTGCTTCAGCATTTGTATAGGCTCCGTTGTATATTTTCACTTCATCGATGAGTCCGTTAAACATATTTAAAGGAAATACGCCAAGTTGGGTACTCTGATTGTTTTTTCCAATCAATAGCTGATTCCCTGAAGGTGTGATTGTGGAACTTGAAGGGATACTGCTCTTAGCCACTTGACGGCCGTTGAGGAACAGCTTCATTGTGCCAGCCGCTCCGTCGACAGTTGCAATAAGATGAGACCATTCATTTCTGGGTATTGGCTCATAGGACCAAACCTCATACCATTGCCCACCCGAGCCGATTTGAAACGACCATGTTCCATGTCGGAACATCCCAAGGACAAACCCCTGTCTTCCGGATTTATCGTGCTGGTTGATGATAGCTGAGAGAGCGCCGTTGTCACCCCATTCATAGGCTCTAGGAGCAACCCAGGCTTCAATTGTCATACTCTGAGAAGAAGTGGTGATCGGAGGGTGTGTCACCCAGTTCGAGTATCCGTCAAATTGCAAGGCCTTGTCGGAAATCCCGTCATTACGCCATATCGGATCACTTGAAGGCTTGTAAACTGCATTATTGAAAACATAATTGATAGAATCAATAGAATTGCTGATGTTTTCTTTTGTCGTTTTTCCGCTTCCCTCATTAAAGTTCCATTCTGCAATTTTAGTAGTTGCAGCTTCGGCTTTAGGTGTATAGATTCCATAAGGCATCATTAACAACGCAGCAAGCAAACTTGCCATTACTCGAATCAATTTTACTTTTCTGTTCACAAAACACCCTCCCACTTTTCACATAAGTTCTCCTTCATACTTGGCAAAGAACTTTTAATCGTCTCCCTTCAAGAACTGCAAGTTTAAATTCAAATATTATCTGTAGGCCTCACCACCTCTCAGATTGATTTCCGGCAACCACACCTATGATAATAGCGCTTACAAAATACTTTAAAAAATAATTGACAATCAAAAGAAGCAATTGTATACAGACACTCTCTGAATTAATCCATACGTAATCGATTACGTAAAATATAAAAAAAAGTCAGAGCGATTGTCTGACTATCAAATTGGCATCTAAGCGATGTTCCTCTTTTCCAGAAGTGCCATCTTCAATTCTCTGCAATATCACTTCAGCAGTTTTTACACCCAGCTGGTATGACGGCTGTTGAATAACGGTTAACGGCGGATGAGTGACCCGAGTCCACTGAAAATCATCAAAGCCAACAACGGCTAACTGGTCCGGTATACGAATCGAATGGTCTTGCAGATACGTCATCGCGCCCATTGCCATCACATTATCCGTCACAAAAATAGCTGTTGGATTCATCTCCAGCAAATCCCCCATGTTTCTGTATCCGTTCTCAAAGCTCACTTCTCCAAAACAAATCAACGAATCATCCAATTCAAGACCTGCATTCATCAATGTTTCAGAAAAACCCTCATACCGTTCAATCGTTGTCGTAACCGAAAGGGGGCCGGATAAAAAAGCAATTCTTTGGTGGCCTTTGTCTAGAATCCTTTGTATTGCTTCCTTAGTCGCAGTTTTGTTGTCAATGAGTACGGAATCTCGTTCACAATGATTAGGGACTCTATCAATATAGACCACCGGATAATCTCCGAACAAACACTCGTAATCGCAATCCCTGCTGGCCGGAGCCACGATCAGTCCGTCAATCATTTGTGAATCAAACATCCCGATTTCTTTATTTTCCACTTCAACATTGTCACTGGAGTCACTCAAGATCAGGTGATAGCCCCTTTGTTTCAATACGCTTTGAACTCCGGCTGCTACCGACATAAAGTAAAAGTTGGAAGTTTCTGAAGCAAGGATCGGTGCAAGAAACGCAATAATATACGACTTGCGGCTGCGCAGTGAGCGGGCTACCGAATTGATTCGAAAGTTCAACTCATTCATTGCAAGATTCACCTTCTGTTTCGTCTCATTGGATACAAACCGCGTTCCGTTAATGACATGTGAAACAGTAGCTGTAGATACATTAGCCCTTAAAGCCACATCTTTAATACTGACATTCTTTTTTTCAGTCATCTAAATTACACCTGTCTCGTTTCGCATTAAGCATATCCGATACCTCAATTGTTATTCCCAATGTGTTCATTGAAGTAAACGATTACTTACTATATAATATATTTTCACTAGAAGCTTTTGTCAAATATTATTGTCAATTCGAGTGATTACCCCTTTATTTCACAGTTTGCTGGAAGTGAAATTCCTCATTCCGTTAATCCCCTGGCTGGGGTGTACTGTATCTATATACAGTTGTACTGATCCTTTCTATTTCTTAAAAGGAAAGGACCGCTTAATAATTGCAGTCCTTTCAGCATACATTCTAAAGTGTTATATATACTGCCGTTCTCCAGTTTGTGCTGCTTGCTCCACTGCATCAAGTAACTGATGAAGTTTGACCGCATCTGCGAAACTTGGTGTCAAGGATGTTCCTTCCTGGATGTCTCGGGCAAACTTATGGTAAGCCTGAGCGATATTCAGAACAAATCCCGAGTCATTCTTAAGGGAATCCGGTACCCAGTAATATGAAGCGGGAATTGTTAATTCATGTAACTCTTGGTCCATAGACCCTGCTCCCCGTAATTGATGTGATCCGAATTGAATCGAAGCTGGCGCACTCAACACGATTGTGCCCTTATCTCCGAAGATTTCAAGTGTAAGTCCTGTCTGATGTTTGACTCCACCTTGAATATGAACGCTGGCTGCTGCACCGTTAGTCAATTTTCCTGTAATCAGTATTTGATCATCCGTCGTCTTCTTAATGAATTTATGGATATCCACCAATTCGACTTCAGGAAACTGTTGTGCTGTGACAGCAGAAAGTTCTGTAAAGTCCCCAAGCATGTAGGTAAATGCATCCAGATTATGTCCGCCTACAATAGTGAGCAAGTTCCCTCCTACCTTCCGATCAAATAAGTACGCAGTAGCCTTATCCGCCACTCCCCCCATCCCATCCAAAGATATCTTTAAATTGGCTGACAAGACTTTTCCAACATAGCCTTCCACCAATAAATCTTTCACATAATTGATGGCTGGGGCCTGTCTGCCTTGTAATCCAATTGCATTTGGCAACTGGCTGGACGCTGCCCACTCCTGCATTTCAAGCGCTTCACCCGTATTTGATCCGAGTGGCCATTCACAATATATCGGTTTTCCCGCAGGCGCAATGGCTTTAACGGCATTATAATGTTCCTTGACGTTAATACTGACGACTACCATGTCCACATCAGGATGCTCTGCCAAATCCTTCATGTTATCAAATCCGTGATCTGCGTGGAAAGCTTCTGCACTCTTCTTCGCACTCTCCATATTACTTGTCCCAACTGCCGTAAGCTCAAACTCATTCAAGTGTTCAATGGCTGGAATATGTGTACCGCTTGCCCATCCGTTATTAATTGAAGCACCTATAATTCCTGTACGAATTTTTTTACTCAATGTAAAACATCTCCCTTATTTTGAATTTTTCGGGTGATTACACATATGGAATACAGCCCAATAATAATGCACCCTTTATCATTGTGATGATAAATCACAAATATTATTTAGCCTACTAAATATATTCCGAAAGATGGAGAACTCATAATAAATTGTTCTCCATCATTTTCATTAATCGTCCTAGTATAAAGCGATCTTCCATAGAAATAGAATGTAGTAATTTTTCCTGTTGTGCTTTCCATTTGATTTCAACCGGGGCTTCTAATTCTTTTCCTTTGTCTGTAAGATAAATTCGCATAACTCTTGCATCTTGCTCATCACGTTTGCGGTATATAAATCCATTTTGCTCTAATGATTTGACCATATTCGTTACCGTAGGAGGTTCGCATTTTAAATGTTCACTTAGTTGCATTTGTGTTATCCCATCGCCTAACCACAAGCGATACAGTAAATTATCTTGGCCAACATAAAGGTTAAGCTCTCTTAGAGATTCGCTGTAATCTCGACGCATTTGGGAGGAAATTCGATCTAACGACTGACGAATATCACAATCCATTTGATCTGTCATTAATTCATCATCCCTTGAATGTTATTTAGCGGGCTAACTATATCATGACGATTTTGATGTGTCAAATTAATTTAGGGTGAGCTTCCTTCTGGTCAAAAGAGATTGATTTAACAATTTCATCAATCACTTCTTGACACGTTAGTATTTGCTGAATGCCACCGGCTGATTCAGATACACTTATGGTCCCATTAACCAGATCGCCATCTAACATTCCTATTTTGAACCCTTCTCCATAATATTTGTATGCTTCTGCATGCTTTCCTTGATTAATGAGTTCTAACGCTTTTTTGCCCGCTTCTGTAGGAATGGTTCTCAAATGTCCTGTACCTGATTTAAATTCAATAAACTCTTCACTTTTCACCTTAATGATGGCTTTTTTTGTTTCTATACTAGCCGGATTTTCCTTAGTCGCTATGAACCTTGTCCCCATATATACACCTTCTGCACCCATAGATAGTGCTGCTTTCGCTCCCCGGCCATCTATAATCCCTCCGGCAGCAATAACAGGTATTTTTACAAGTGAAGTGATTTGTGGAACAAGCGAAAGAGTACTAATTTTATAATCACTCATATGGCCACCAGCTTCATAACCTGTAACGATAAGTGCATCCACTCCTGATTTTTCAGCTTCTACAAGTTTTTCTACGGTTGGGCTTAAGTCTCTGTAAACTACCTTAATGTCATGTTCTTTAAGCCGTTTCAGTTCCCGATCGACCACATTTTGTCCAATGGCAATAACGTATTTCACATCTTCTTTTACCAATACATCAAAAACTGCATTAGTAAACGGGTCTTCTGTAGCCCCTCCCATCGGGAAAATGTAATTTACTGCAAATGGTTTATTCGTTAATGCTTTTACCTTGCGAATTTCTTTGGTTAGCCGGTCTGCCATATCTTCTGCACTCGTCGCTTTTTCGGTTTGGCCAGCATTTGGCCCCAATACGCCCATTCCACCTGCACTTGATACTGCTGCAACAAATTCCGCAGAGGTTACCCATGTCATTGCAGCTGAAATAATAGGGTGCTCTATTCCCAGTAATTGTGTAATTCGGTTTTTCATAAATAAATTCCCCCGAAGTGTGTCCTCCTCATATTCCTTTCGAAATATGCCTTTATCTTGCAATATAGGTACAACCAATTTAATAAAGTCCTCAAATCCTGCTGGATGATCTTGTCTAATCAGCAAGATATCCATGACACCTTCGTGATACCAATGTTCTATTGTTTCGGCAACCTTCTCCGCAGATCCCATTAATTGAGGCTTTGGCACTCTATAACCTTTAGGCATCCATGATTCGATTTCCCTTAGCTTTTCTAAGGCCTCTTTTTCCGTTTCACCAACGATGGGATTTTGAGAAGGCATCATCAGTAGGTCGTTTGGTGAACGCCCTTGATTTTGCACTTTACGTTTAAGTTCAGCAGTGAATGCCTTGAGATATTCCAACTGATCTCCAGGCGCCATGATGACTTCGGCATGCTTTGCAGCTATATCCATAAATTCCGAGGAGGTACCGGCTTGAAAGATGACCGGTCTGCCTTGTCGAGATCGACTAATATTTAATGGTCCCTCCACCGAAAAGTAATTCCCGGTATAATATGAACAAAGTCTAAAATCGAAAGTTTTAGTCTATTTCCTGTATTCACTTATCAGTAACTCCTTTCCGTGTTATATTTATTTAGCTTACTAACTATAAAACGAAAACAAGGACATTATCCTTTCGCATTTTAGGTAAACTAAAATTAATTGTTTTTGTTTGTTGACACAATCATAAAGTCATTATGTTCATTTGCAAAGAGGGCAATATAAATGAACATAGTACAACTTTTTGTACCTTAAGATTAGGAGTGATATCAATGAGGGTCTGTAATGAAGGATTTGATAAAGAATTTATGGATGAAAAAAGGGATATGTACGCGATAGCCTTTACCCAAAACGTTCTTTCAGGACGTTGGAAATATTTTATATTATGGTATCTAAAAGGAGAAAACCGCCGTTATACAAATATAAAAAAATTTCTTGGAGGTTTATCACAAGGCTCTCTCACAATGCAGCTTAAGGAGCTTGAGAACGATGGAGTTATTAAACGTGATGTTTATCCGGAAGTTCCCCCGAGAGTAGAGTATTCGTTAACGGACAAGGGAATCAAATTACTGCCAATCCTTGAGAAGATGGAGGACTTCGGTAAAGAATACGGCGAAAAACCCGAATCCGATGAAGGTTAGAAAAAGAAGAGGTAGTCCCATAAGCAGGCTTCTCTGCAAATGGGACAGCTCCTTCTCAAAATGTATAAGAAAATAAAGGTTAACCGGATAAGTGTATCCTACTCATGTTTTAAAGGCTTATCGCCTCCTACAGTTTCGACATGAACCGACTGCGATAGGGCTCCATTAAGGTCGGATCATCAAATATCAAGCGCAGCATGGTATCCTTGATAGATTGCGGTCGTGATGGTAGACGCTTTAACACAATCCCCAATTTGAGCAACATAAGGTGCGCAATCCATTAACTCATCTACAACGCTTCTTCTTGCCCGTTGACCAAGTGCACAAATTACCGAAGTCCCAGGAATCAGTTGCTCTTCCCCGTCCGGATTCAGACAAACCACACCCTCCGGTGTAACACACAGCCCTTTATATCCTAAATGAACTTGAATGTTCAGCTTGTCGATTTCCTTCAGCATAATCGGGCGATGTCTGATATTAGCATCCGGAGCCAGTTCGGTTCTCATCTCTACCAAATGTACAGTCTTGCCTTCCTGAGCAAGGTGAATGGCTGCTTCAGAACCCGCCAGACCGCCTCCCAAAACGACTACGCTGTCGGTAACCTTATCCTTCTCGAGATAATAGTCATTAACAACAACTACATTATCACCATTAAGTCCTGGGATTGGAGGAACGATGGCTGCGGAACCGACGGCGATAATTAACGCGTCCACATTTTCGTTCTCAACATACTCTTTGGTAACTGTTGTGTTCAGACGAACCTCGACACCGGCATCTTTGGCTAATTTTCCTAGAGTAACCCCTAGCTCATACATCTCATACTTAAATGGAAGGGCCTGTTCTCCCCGCAGAATACCGCCCACATCGTCAGACATCTCACATAAAATGACCTGATGTCCGCGTTTGGCAGCAGTCATCGCTGCATACAGTCCGCCTGGACCACCGCCCGCTACCAGAACCTTGAGCGGATTAGGCGAAGGATATATTTCTGTCCCATCCATTTCACGGCCGATTAACGGATTCACCGTACAGCGTCTTGTAGAGGTCTCCGCACGTTCTGCCATGCAGGTGAAGCATCTCAGACATTTAATAATGTCCTCGTCACGGTTGCCCATGACCTTTCTAGGCAGCTCCGGATCAGCCAGCAGTGCGCGGGCCATTTCAACAACATCCGCCTGACCGCTGGCAATAATCTCTTCCATTTGAGCCGGGTCATTCAACCCGCCAACCGTGGCAACCGGAACACTCACATGCTTCTTGATCTCTGCTGCAAGATAAACATTACTTCCATGAGGCAAGAACATCGACGGGTGTGTAATACCAAATCCGGTCTGATATGTTCCCGCAGATACATGCAGCAGGTCGACTCTTGATTCAATTAACTTGGAAATTTCAATTCCTTCTGCAAGGTCATAGCCGCCTTCAAATAACTCCGAACCGCTTATTCTAAACTCGATAGGGAAGCCTGGGCCTACAGCTTTGCGGACACTGTCAAGAACCTCCTGTGCAAACCGCACCCGATTCTCCAAAGCTCCGCCATACTTGTCTGTTCTGCGGTTGAAGTAAGGAGAAAAGAACTGATTGATCAGCCAGCCATGTCCGCCGTGGACCATAATCATCTCATAACCCGCTCTTTTGGCAAGCCCGGCACATCTGCCATAAGCCGCCACGATGTCATCAATCAGTTCTTGTGTAAGCTCCTTCACTTCTCTGCCGTCCGGACGTACTCCGGGGCTGGGTCCCCACTGTGCCAGTCCTTGCTTCTTATTTTTGTCTGTCAGATACGTACCGGCATACTGTCCGGAATGCGATAATTCCACACTGGCGATGGCCCCGTGACGGCGGATAGCATCTGCAGTATAAGTAAAGCTGGCCAGGGAATCTACGGTTCCCAGATCCAGATGATACATGTGGGAGGCTTCCGTTTCGGGATGCACCACAACTTCACTCACCGTAACTGAGGCAGCTCCGCCTTTAGCTCTCAACTCATAAAAGGCTGTGGATTTCGGGCCAATGGTACAGTCTGCTGTAATATCGGTTCCTCCCATGGGAGAGCCAAACATTCTATTTCTGAAGGTCACATTTCCAATCGTGATGGGTTTACACAGGTTCGGATATTTTCTTTGCATGATTTCTTTCTCCTTTTCTCTATACATTGCTTTTACTGTTTAAATGCTGGCTTCCTGAGGTTTACTAGCAGTTCTCTCCTGATACTTAACAGTCCACTTATATACGAAGGTCAGAATAAATCCGGTGATGCCAAAAATGGCAGCAATGACAAAGGCTCTTTGATAACTGCTGTCTGCGCTGTATACATTTTTCATGATGGACGGTCCAAAATAGCCCGCTAGTGCAAACCCGATAAACATAATTCCATAGTTCACACTATTGTTTTTGGCACCGAACTGATCGGCAGTAAATCCGGGGAATACGCCCATTAGGGAACCGAAGCTTAAGCCGATCACGGAAATACCGATATAGAAGGTCGCCACACTATTCTCGCCTGAGATGTACAGCAGGACGAGGCCTGCTACTGACAAGAGTGAAGCAAAGGCCAGCGTATTGATCCGGCCGATTTTGTCAGAAATATAACCGGCGATGATGCGTCCACCTGTGTTGAACAGAGCCAGTACGGATACTACTGTCGTTGCTGCTGCTGCAGACAGGCCAACCATTTTCTGAGCTATTGGTGAAGCTTGTGAGGTACACATTAGTCCGGCAAAGGCCCCGCTGATCAATAACAGGATCATGACATAAAATAGCGGACTTACCAGCATACCTTTCCAGTCCTTGTCGCTTTTGGAAGAACGGCTGGTATTGAGTGTCTTAGGTGTCCAGCCTGCAGGAATAAAATCAGACGGGCACTTCTCAATGAAGAAGGAAGCGGAGCAAATAATAAGAAGAAAGGCGATACCGATGATTATGAATGCTGATTTCACTCCTGACGTACTGATTAAACCATTGGCAATCGGAGGAATGATTACCGAGCTTAATCCATAAGCAGCTGTGGTTACACCGCCAACTAATCCCCGTTTGTCAGGGAAGAACTTAATCGAGTTGCTGATTGTGCAGCCGTATACCATTCCTGTTCCAAGACCCAGTACGATACCGTAAGCAAGTACCAGGAAGCTTACAGATGTTGCGAAGCCGGATAGAATCATGCCGCCCCCAAATAACAAGCCTCCTACAAGGATGACTCTCTTGGGTCCGAATCGGTCATTAATCCATCCTCCCGAAATCATCGTGATAGGTCCTACTGAATTGGTAATCGTAAATGCAATAGCTAAATCTCCCGGTGTTAACTTAAGTCCTGTCAGACCGCTTAAATATTCTGCCATAGGGGCAGAAAATACACTCCAGGCGTAGATTGATCCAATACACAGGTTAATAAAACAGCTCGCAATCAGAATAATCCATCTTTTCTTAGTAAGTTCCACTGCAATCTTCTTCTCCTTAATAATCATATTGTGAATTAATTCACACCTAATTCGACTCAATATTAGCACAGGTTTTCATTTATATCAATATAAACATGTATGTACTTATATGTTATTTAGGACATGTTTTTTAGTATATGTACCAAATGTTATTGTTGACTGGCGGAATATGCTATACTAACCAAGTAGAAACGGCTTTGTCGTCCTTAAAGGACAGTACCGTTTCAGCGAGAAATAGAAGGATAATATATAGCGTGAAGCACATAAAATCTTAGATTTTAATAAAAAACGACGAATATGTATAGGAAGAGTGCCTTATGAGAACTTTGAAATATGCCATTTTGGGGTTACTAAACAAAGAACCTATGACTGGTTATGATATTGGTAAAGAATTCAGCAGAGATTTAGGTGAGTTTTGGAATGCAAAGCATAGTCAGATCTATCCGGAATTAAAAAAACTGCTGGATGAGGAACTTATTGTATTCGAGATCCAGATTAGCGGAGAAATACTGGAGAAAAAACTTTATTCGATTACGGAGCAAGGCAAGAAAGCCTTTTTACAATGGTTAAAAAAAGAAGAGCCGCTTGAACCCACGCCTAAGGATGTGTTCCGGCTACGAATGTATTTCTCTAATAACCTGGATGTAACCACCCGAATCCATCTATTGGAGCATCAGCTGCATCAACATCAGGAGAGACTGAAGCATTTAAGCAGGAATAAAGAGCGGTATGAGAGCATCCCTCCGCTGGATAGCGATAATTTTGGTGATTATCTTGTATTAGATGGCGCTATCGTGCGTGAGACTGTAACTATACAGTGGCTGGAAAATTATATTTCTTATTGTAAAAAATAGACCAAGGCATCCTTATGCTTATCGACAAGCAGAAGGCCGGTGAACAGCTCCATCTGAAATTAACCAACAGCGCTGACACAGCCGCTGCCGTTATAAGAGCCATCATGCCTGAATGATCGACGCCCTAGTGGATTAGAATCGCATTTCTCCAAACAACAAATAGGGGGTAGCCCTTGCCTCCCCCTGCCACAAGCTTCGTGAGCTGCAAGCACTCAATAAAGCCATATGTGGTAACTCTTACTGCAACGATTACGAGGAGTATATCTATTTGGATAAGTTAGGACAGCGAGTTAAACCCGGCTATATTACACAGAACTTTACTATATGGAGTTGGTATGAAAGAAATCCAGGAATGGCTGGGACATAGCAACTATTCTACAACAGCCGACATTTATTCTCACTTAGAATACAGCTCCAAAGTATCTTCAGCATCGACGATGAGCAATGTTCTGGTCTTTTAATAAAAAAGATCGCATTGCCCTCAATATTTCATGAGAGTCATGCGATCTTCTCCTCGTTCTCTTCTTCGGAAAAAAACTTATAAATCAAGGATGCCGAGGACGGGGGGTCGAACCCGTACGGTACTCACGTACCGCAGGATTTTAAGCCCTGTGCGTCTGCCAATCATAATTCACCCACTGATGAATGCCGCTCGACCTATTTCGCCACTAACCGGAACAATCCATGTCCCTATTTCCTTTTCACCCTAATTTTCCAGATGGATCCCTACAGAAAAGACAAAAAGCAATCATCCGCAGACAAGTCGCTTTATAAACGCTCTATTGATAAGGGATACCGCCTTGTAATTTTGAGCTTACCGCTTCTCCTTATAAAACTCATGATAAAACTTCATCAGCGCCCGCTTCTCAATCCGCGAGACACCCTTCCTCGTCAGTCCCAATCGGGTCGCGGAGGGATACGTCCTTGCGGGTCTTTTTAAGTGAACAGAGATGCATCAGGATTTCATTTTCGAATACAACGGGCAGCAAATGTAGCAAGTTTGGTTCCTTTGTTGGGTCTGTAGCTTTTAATGGCTTTGATTAATCCGATCGTGCCAATGGAGATCAGATCCTCCATATTTTCACCTTTGTTATCGAATTTCTTGAGGTTGTGGGCACGATGTGATGTAAAAAAATATAATTTATTTGTTGCACTGAGAAGCTGTTCTGTTTACGCCCCGTGCGTTTGGACTGGTTCGTCGACCAGCTCTTGGGTCTTACTGCTGCTTTAAACTGGCCTGTAAGGCATCCATGAGATCGAGTACACTGGGGGCCTTCTCATCAGTAGCCGTTTTCACTCCTCCCTCCGCCTGCCGGGGACAGGCTGCGCTCAAGCGGCTGGAGGAATTAAGGTAAGCAAGCAAAGGGAGCACCGATTATGGCGCTCCCTCTGCTGAACTATTGCGGTAAATACAATATGCCGGATAGACTAATTAATTCTGTTCATATAACAGGGTATCAAAAATATCATTCAGCTGAATATCGGCAACTGCCATGACTTCGTCAGCAGCCCCATAATACATCCGGACGGTATCCCCGATTAACAGGGCGCCGCATGAGAAGACCACGCCGCCGAAGAAACCGTTCACTTCATAATCCGCCTCCGGCTCCATAAACGGCCGGGTCGAACGTGCCAGGACTTTGCCCGGATCTTCGAGATCCAGCAGTACGGCTCCCATACAATACCGATGTTTGGTATCGGCACCGTGGTACAGTGTCAGCCAGCCCCGCTCAGTCCTGAGCGGTACGGCTCCACCGCCCATTCTGCCACCGTCCCAGGACGCCTTGCGGAGTCCCATCAGGAAACGGTGATTACCCCAATGCAGCAGGTCCGGCGATTCTGCGATCCACATTTCCGGCGCACCGAAGGAATGCGGTACCGGACGGGTTAAGGCATAGTATTTGCCGCCAATCCTCTCAGGAAACAGCATCACGTCCTTGTTCTCCGGAGCCAGGATTATTCCGTGGCGCTTGTAGGTTACAAAGTCGTATGTCTCAGCCAAGCCTACGCCTACCCCGCGGGAAGAAGCCGCACTGTATGTGATATAATACTTATCTCCGATCTGCGTGATGCGCGGGTCTTCCACTCCCCAGGCTTCAAGCGCCGTCTGCGGGAAGATCGCCGGCTGATCCTCCACGGTGAAATGGATGCCATCCTTGCTGCGTGCCACGCGAAGATGGGACATGGAGGTCAGCATCACCATTTGACCCTTCTCCGCAACAAAGCGGGTATCACTGAGATCATACCGTTCATCGTTTGATGACAAACGTTCTACCGTAATCTCTCCTGTAGCATCATTCAGCTTCGGGACCGGCACCTCTCCTTCGGCGCTGCTGACCGGCGCTTCGGCCACACGGAGCAGCAGAATGGTTTCTTCTCCATAAACAGCAACTCCAGCATTGAAGGCTCCAAGCACTTTGAAGTCCGGCCGTGAAGGCTTCACATCGGTCGTCCTGACGATAGGATTATGTTCTGAACGTATTACTGTCATTCATATCTCCTCTTTCTGCTCTATTTGGCTACTACCGCATCGATCTGCTTCTGAATCTCGTCAATTACTTTTTGACCGCCGACACCGAGAATCTTGTCTTTCAGCATTTCTTTGCCTTTATCTATCGGCAGTACACCTTGGGACAGCGGCAGGAACACAGAATCGAAGAATGGCGTGGTCTTGGCATATTCAGTCTTGACCTGTTCAGCGTCAAAGCTGAATCCGGTGATGGGGCTTAAGTTGAAGAAATCAGCTGCGCCGGCCTTTTCAACCCATTCCTTGTCACCGGCCAGCATGTTGTCCGGAGTACGCTCCAGTGTTGGACGCCAGGTGAGCACAAACCCGGGGAATACATACGCAGAAAGCTGCTTGTAACTTGAATCTCCCACGGATTCCCAGTCTTTTCCTTCAACACCATACTCCAACAGATCGTGATTTTCTTTAACCGACAGCCAATTGGCTACATCCATGACCAGCTCGGCATGCTTTGAAGCTTTGGGGATCGTGAGGAAGTTCCACTGCTGGTAATTGGAATATGGCTTGGAGGTCTCGTCGTGGGGAACCACCACTTCAAGCTCGGCTCCATCAATCTTGAGCGCGTCCAGGTACTTCAGACCTTCTACGCCATCAGCCGCATAATAGGTTGCCGCATATTTACCCTGGTTGAATAAAGTCTGGGCATTCTGCTCCTGGGCAATATTCTTGGATAGGATGCCATCCTCATAATACTTAGTCGCCCGTTCAAAGGATTGGTCCAGCGTCTTGGCATCCCACGCTCCTACAACCTTCTTATTTTCAAGTGAATAATAGAACATAGGCACTAAGGTCTCAATATAGCTTACTTTCCCAGTATTTAAGGTATCATTAAATAATGCCGGAAGCTTGTCTGCTTTGCGGCCGTCGATTACAAACGGCTTAATCGTAGTTTCCTTTTCTTTGACGGTATACAGGAATTTCTCCACATCAGCTACTGTCTTCAGCTCGGGCATCCCGTATTTCTCACGCAGATCCTTGCGGATAACGAAGCCGTACAAGGTTCCCTGCACAGTCCCGAGTGGAATACCCATGATCTTCCCGCCAAATTTGTTGGCATCCCACATTTGATCGGGAATGGACTCCTTCAATTCCTTGCGCGAAGCTACCATATCATCCAGCGGAATAATCGAGCCGCTGGCAATCATCTGCGACATCGACAGCCACGGGGCGTCCAGATACATGTCGAACTCCTCGCCTGCCGACATTTTAACCGAGACCGAATTGCCATAATCGGACCAAGGGAGAAAATTGATATTTAATGAAGCGCCTACGTTGTCCGCTTTCAGCTTTTCATTGACTGCCTTGAGCACATCCTCGAAGCCAGAAGGCTTATCACCCGGGAAATATGCTTTTAATTCCACTGTCTCCTTCGGGCTGTCCGCTGAATTGCTCTGACCCTTGCCCTCTCCGTTATTCGGTGTGTTTGCTCCGGTATTATTGTTTCCGTTTCCCCCGCAGCCGGATACAAGCATGGATAGTGACAGTACCGCAGCTATAGTGATGCTGAGCATTTTCTTTGATCTCATTTTAATAACCCTCCCCAATTCATAATAATGCTTATATGCAATAACCGGAAATCCGGTTGATGCCAGAAACTGGCTTACCCTTTGACTGCCCCTACCGTCAGCCCTTTGACAAAATATTTCTGCAGCATGGGATAGAGCAGGATAATCGGACCGATAGTCAGCACTGTCGTTGCCATGCGGACCCCGTAAGTCGGCGCCACGGTAGAGATTGCAGCGGAAGCCGGAATCAGATTTTTGGCCGCTTCCATATTAGAGACCATCCGGCGCAGTATCAGCTGCAGCGGGAACAGCTTCTCGTTATCGATAAACATCAGTCCCATGTACCAGTCATTCCAATAATAAAGTGCGTAGAACAGTCCCACTGAGGCCAGAATCGGCTTGGAGATCGGAAGTATAATCTGAAAGAATACTCTCATTTCATTGGCGCCGTCTATACGTGCCGCTTCCTCCAGCTCCTCCGGAACCGTTCTGAAGAAGCTTACTAGAAGGAATACAAGGAAAGGCTGGCAGAGCAGCGGAAGAATCAGCACCCAGATTGTATTTTGCAAATGCAGCCATTGGCTGACCACGATATAGAAGGGAATGATTCCTCCCGAGAACAGCATGGGCAGATAGCAGAAAAGTAAAAATGGAGTTTGCAGCACATTGCGCTTATTGGCCAGTGAATAGGCCAGCATGGCCGAAATGCAGAGTGCAGTGATCGTACCCGCAACTGTAATGATTATGGTTATGCCATATCCATTGTACAAGGCGTCTGAATGGAGGAGCGCTCTGTATGCGGCAACCGAGAATGCTTTTGGGAAGAGCGTGTAGCCGTTCACAATCAGCTCACTCTCCTCTGTGAACGAACCGATGACCATCAACAGAAATGGAAGAATGCAGAATAGGGTGAACAAGATGAGGACAACATAGGCAAAAATGCTAAATAAACGGTCGGACAACGTCTGTTTCAAGTGTTTTCCCTCCTAGAACAAAGCAGATTCTTTGGACATTTTGCGCGTAACCGCATTGGCGATAATCACGAAGATAAGACCCATCACCGACTGGAACAAGCCCACCGCGGAGGACATCCCGAAATCATGAAGCTGCCGCATGGAACGGAATACGAAGGTATCAATCACATCCGTCGTCGGGTACAGCAGAGAGTTATCACCGATAATCGCATAGATCATGGCAAAGTCGCCGTTGAAGATTCTGCCTACCGACAGAAGGGTCATAATGGAAATGGTCGGAACAAGCAGAGGTAAGGTAATCCTCAGCATAATCTGCATTTTGGAGGCGCCGTCTATCCGCGCTGCTTCATATAAATCCTCGGAGATACCCGTAATGGCCGCCAAAAAGATAATTGACAAGTAGCCGGCCCCCTGCCACACACGGATAATCGTAAGGATCCATGGCCATAAGGCAGATTCAAACATCCAATTGACCGGCTCAAAGCCCAAATTCTGAATCCACGCATTGACAGGCGGAGATTCACCTCCCAGGAAAGATTGAACCAGCATGCCGATCACAATCCATGACATGAAGTAAGGAAGAAAAATCAGCGACTGCGAAATCCGTTTGAAATACTTATTGCGGATCTCATTGAACATCAGAGCAATAAGAACCGCTGCAAGTGTTGTAAAAACAATGAACAGCACATTCAGCAGCAGGGTATTGCGCAGGATGATCCAGAAGTCGTCCGATGTAAAGAAATAATTGAAGTTGCGGAAGCCTACCCACTCACTTCCGGTAATCCCTTTGGAAAAGTCATAATTCTTAAACGCAATAAGGATTCCGTAAATCGGAAAATAACTGAAGATAAGAAAGAAGAGCAATCCTGGCACCGCCATCCCGTATAAAAAAGGATTACGTGCAATTTGCTGCAGTTTGTAGCCTGCCCCGCGTTTCCGGACATTTGGCATTTCTGTGTACCCCCTCGTGAATAATTCGTTACAAGCTTTGTCTGGGAAAAACATACCAGGCTTTGATATTCCAGACCATTGCGGGAATTAACGATGTCTACTGTATGCATGAATCAGCGGACTTCCCAAAAGCATCACAGTTTCAGGAACCATCGATTGTCTTTATCAAAAGCAGCGATATGATACAATAAATCTGCCTTATCAATCCACAGAGATACAGACGGGGGTACAACATGCCTAGATTAAAACTATCCCGGTTGAATTTTTTGAAGCAACGCTCCACTTTTATCAAAATCATCATTTATTTTGTCAGCGCCAATATTATCGTACTGGCAGTTTCATTCATTGCCCTATATTCTCTATCCTCAAAGACCCTGCTCAAGGAAATCGGCGACCACTCCGAGTCTCTGTTAGTCAATGGAGCCAAGAATACAGCGCAGCTCATGGAGTGGTCTATCAATTACGCTTATTCCTCGAGCTCCGATGTCCAGATCGAGTCTTATGCGCTCTCAGAGCAGCACAGCGACCTGGACACCTATGCGGTTTGGAGCCGGCTGATGAACATCAAGAAGGGAAATCCATCCATCGATTCGGTCTATCTGATTAATGATTATACGCATCAAATTATCGATTCCCGGCTGGGCGTGAATGAATTTGACAGCTTCTATGACCAGGAGGTATTACAGCGGCTGCGGACCCGGAAACTGACTGACGGAGCCTTTCTTATTCCCCGCACCCTTCTGCTGCCGCTGGAATCCGGCAAGGAGAAGAAAGTGATTACGGCGATCGTCCCCTATGAGACCGGCAAATCTATTTCCGCTTTCGTACTGAACGTCGATGCTGACAATATCATGACGCTGCTGCAGAATAACAGCAATGTTCTGGAGACCAGCGTCTTTGTGCTCAATGACAAAAAGGAGTTTGTCTTCAGCACCGTGAAGCTGGACGCAGAACAGATACAAGAGTTCAGCCAGGCCGTGGAAAAGGAGGCGAACGGCTGGAAGATCATTAAGCCGCAGAAATCCCCGGAGCAAATGCTGGTCTACGCCAATACCTCCATCAATGGCATCCAAAACTGGAGATTTATCGAGACGATTCCCAAATCGATAATCTTAAGCAAAATCACATGGCTGCGGAATTTGACACTGCTACTGTTTGCAGGACTGTTTGCCGCTTCCCTGTGGGTGATCATTCTATTGTCGAAACGGGTGTATTCGCCAATCCAGGAGCTTGTTCACAATGTTATGGAGCAGCATCATGCGGAGCAGCTGGACGGGCAGAACGAAGCCAATGAGCTGGTGTATTTATCCCAGGTATTTGTCTCCCAGAATGAGCGGATCCATGAGCTGACCGAGCATGGGCGGAAGAACAAGTTTCTGGCCCGGGAGCGGTTTATACGTGAATTATTGGGAGGGCTTACCTTATCCATTGCGGAAATCCGCAACAATTGCAGCGAGCTCGGCATTGAACTGTCTGAGGAGGGAGTATCGGTAGCCATCTTCCGGATAGACCAGTTTGCTTCCTTTACAGTGCGGTATTCGGAGAAAGACCAGCGACTGTTGCGCTTCGCCATGGCTAATATTATCCAGGAATCCCTGCAGACAGACGTTATGAAAGGGATTCTTACCGTTGATATGGGCAAAGATCATGTTGCAGTGATTCTCCCGGTTGGCAGGGGGCAATCTGCGGTTATGTATGCCGGGAAGCTTCAGCAGGCGCAGCGGCTGGTAGCACAATTTCTATCCATCGGAACCACAGTAGCCTGCGGCAAGCATTTGGAGGGGTTGAACGAACTTCATGAGGGTTATATGGAGACCTATGAGATGACCCAGGAGCGTTTCCGTTTAGGGCAAGGAGCCTTTGTAATAGAGGAGTATGCAGATGCAAGTCCTGCCGAGCTGTATCATATGCCGCTGGAGCTGGAAAGGCAAATGGTACAGGCCATCCATAGAGCGGATGCTTCCGCCTTTCTTGACAGCCTGTATATGGCTATTTCTTCGCTTAGAGAACGGCCATACTTCGAATGCAAAATGTCATTAATCACTTTATTCATGGAAATCCGCCGCTCGATGCAGGAGATCACCCATCAACCCGTGCTGCCCAGCTCCTGGAGTCTGACCTCGGTAGAGAATCAGATTATAAAGCTCGAAACGCTTGAAGCCGTTGTGGAGTGGATGGCAGGAGTATCCGCCAAATTTCTGGATGAGATCGCAGCCGTCCGCAGTGTCTCAAGAAATGCCGGTCTGGTCGGGCAGGTTGAACAGCTCATCGAAGCACATCTGACCGATGCTAATTTGTCCGTTAAGATGCTCTCCGATGAGCTGGGTCTGTCGGTAAATTATATTAGAAATTTGTACAAGAACGAGACGAACCGCTCCATTACGGAAACGATATCCGAGAAGCGTCTAAGCATCATCTGCGAGGAACTGATATCCAGCGAAGCGCCGATTGAGCCAATCGTACTGAAATATGGCTTTTCTTCATTAAATACCTTCTATATTGCTTTCAAAAAAAGATATGGCGTTACTCCGGCAGTCTACAGGAAATCCAATCAGAAATAGATCCGGGCCGTCTGTAGTGAAACCTAGCTCACACCTCCAGCCACCCGTTGGCTATCACTTTTTTATACCAGAAAAAGCTGTCTTTTGGGGTTCGTATTAACGAATTGAAATCTACATGAATTAATCCGAAACGCCTGCTGTAGCCATCAGCCCATTCAAAATTATCCAGTAAGGACCAGGCCATATACCCTTTCACAGGGACACCGGCTTTCATTGCCCTGTTTAACTGAGTTAAATGCTTGCTCAGATATGCAATACGCTTGGTATCCTCAACTTTTCCCTGGATTGGCTCACCATCATAACAGGCCCCGTTTTCCGTGATATAGATTGAAATCGGACCATAGCGCTCCGTAATGTGGAGGAGTACCTTGTAAAGACCTTCAGGGTAAATCGGCCAGTTAAAATCGGTTCTTTCATAGCCCTCATCTATATCCTCGAGCTCAAACAAGCCGTTATCCTTCTGATAACGTCCCAATGAGCCCATATAATAGTTGATTCCAAGAAAGTCGATCGGTTGCTTAATATCTTCCATATCCCCAGGCTGAATATTCACCTTCGCTCCCCCGGCCTCAAAGGCTGCGGCCATGAACTCAGGATACTCGCCCTTGAAAAGGGGGTCCATAAACCATTCCACCATCCAGCCTATTCTCCGGCGGCATGCATCCATATCCTCCTGCGTAGAACTAAACGGTTCACGCCAGCTAACATTCGGAGCATAACCAATTTGCCCGGGAATGCCCAGCTTCCGGAACAGCTTCACGGTTCTGCCATGTGCGATCATCAGATGATGGGCAACATCAAGCGCACTCTGCAGATTTTTTTCTCCGGGAGCCAGGTCACCAATGTAGTGGGCTTTGAAAGAGACACACCAAGGCTCATTGAAGGTAGTCCAGTATTTGATTTTCCCCTGGAATTGCTTGAACATCTCTCTGGCATACCGGACATAAGCATCAATGGTGTCACGGTTTTTCCACCCTCCTGTATCCTGAAGAGCTTGAGGAAAATCCCAATGATATAAGGTGCAGAAAGGTTCAATTCCGTTTTCAAGCAGCTTGTCCACCAGACGGTGATAGTAATCCAGCCCTTCCTTGTTAAGCTCTCCCGTGCCATCAGGGAAAACTCTGGACCAAGATATGGAGAACCGGTAGGTGTGCAGCCCGAGCTCTTTCATATAAGCAATATCCTCCTCATAACGATGGTAGCTGTCACAAGCAATATCACCGTTGTCACCATTACGGATATTCCCGGGGGTATGTGCGTAGGTATCCCAAATAGATAGGCCACGTCCGCCCTCATTCCAGGCCCCCTCCACCTGATAAGCTGCTGTTGCTGCTCCCCAATAAAAATCTTCCGGAAACTGTATTATTGACAATCTGATCACTCTCTTTCCTTATAGATAAAATAATCAAAATCGGCATGCTGCCGGGTGCCTGCCAAATCCTGCACACACACTCCTACGAATGTACCGGTAAAACGCAACGGCTCCGTAGCTTCATCCGAAAGATGCAGAATATTGATCTCCCCGCCAATAGAACACCAGTTGCCAGCTTCAATTGCATAGTAGAACTGCAGACTATCCCGATTGACAACAGCCTTTAAACGGACCGGACTGGAATCCGGCAACTGCAGATCAGCCGCGAGCAGCTCATCGTATACTCCATGCTTCGATTGAATAATCCCGATCACTCTGCCGTGCTGCTCAAGATGGGTAATTCTTAAGTACACATAATCTTCTGTGTTGTAATACAGGATCAGGCCAGCCATTTGCTGAAAGCTCTCAGGTTCAAATTCGATTACCGTCTCTGCTTCCATACAAAATGACTGCTGTCGGCGGGCAACCAGACTTTGCCTGTGGCAGGAGCTTAACGACTCCATCCCCTTTAATCGCAGGAAGCCTTGCCGCTCACTGAGCGAGATCCAGCCCTGCTCCGGCGGAATCCGCAGGGTGTTCCACTGGTTACCCAGCACGGGTGCGTCAAAGTCATCCCGCTCCAGCTCCGGTTCTAACGGATGAAGCGGCAAGTTTGGAGCCTGTACCGTAGCAAAGGGAGAGTTTCCTCCCTCTTCAAGACGGAGCCAGCCTTCCTCGTCCCAGTAACATTTCTGCAGAGCTGTCTCCCTGCCCAACGTACAATGATGACCGTCCACTGGCCTTGCACATAAATGGGCCATGTACCATTCCCCATTTTGGGTTTCAACCAAAGAAGCGTGCCCTGCTTTTTGCAGGGTCAACCCGGATTTACCGCTGCTGGTCAGCACCGGATTAAGCGGATCAATTTCGTACGGCCCAAGCAGAGAAGTGGATCGCGCGACAGTAACAGCATGCTGATACCGGGTTCCGCCTTCCGCAGTAATGAGATAGTAGTAATCGCCCTGTTTATACAGATGAGGCCCCTCCGTAAACCCTATTTCAGTTCCTTCAAAGATAGTTGTGGCCGGACCAATCAGTCTTTGCTCCGTCTGCGAATATTCCTGAATGACTATACCACCGAACTTGTTCTTCCCCTTCCGGAAATCCCATAACATGTTGAGCAGCCATTTCCGGCCGTCATCATCATGAAATAAAGAGGGATCGAACCCGCTGCTGTTTAGATATACGGGTTCCGACCATGGACCTTCTATATCTGTTGCTGTCACCAGGTAGTTGTGTGTGTCCTTAAATGCACCTTTATGGGACTTAACATCTGTATAAATCAAATAGAAGAAACCGTTATCATAAGTCAGGCAAGGTGCCCAGACACCGTCGGAATCTCCGTTCCCCTGCATGTTTAGCTGCGATATCCGGTCCAGTGGCCGCTTCAGCAATCTCCAGTGAATCAGATCCTTGGAATGGTGAATCTGAACTCCCGGGAACCACTCAAAAGTGGAGGTGGCAATATAGTAATTGTCTTCTACGCGTACAATAGACGGATCAGGATTGAATCCGCGCAGTAGGGGATTAGTAATGGTATTCATCTAAATTCCTCCTCATCAGGTCTCGTTAATGAGCTCAGTTGCCGGACAGCGGTGTAATGGTCACAGGACCCATAAGTCCGCTAGGCTCTTGCTGGGAGAAGGAGGACAAGAAGTCCCGTTGGTCTTTAACTAGCGTATTCGTAATCTCGATAACCAGGCTATTGGTTCCTTGGTGAATTGAACCAGCTATCTCCATACGATAAGGTGGGCAAAGGTTAATACCTACATGTTCACCGTTAATCCATACTTCTGCTGTTTCATAGACCTCGCCTAGTTCAAGTAATGCGCTGTTACATGAAGCATTCCACTCAAATTCCGTCTCATAACGGAACGTGCCGGAAAAGCTGGGCAGATCACCGGGACCGCTCATATTCTTCAATGTGGTCAATGTCCCCCACTCCCTGAACTGCGGATAATGATCGGCATCAGCAATGGAAACCGTCCATTCTCCTTTTAATTCCAAGCTTGAACCCGCAGCTATCTGTGGCGCACAGGCAGGATAATCTTTAAGGGAAGGCCCATGCAGCAGGACAATGGATTCATACGGATGTAGAACAAGCTCGACCGTCCCGGCACCAGACTGCCCAATTACCTCCAGCCTTTTTATCTTATTAAGAAAAGCATTATAGGCATAAACATCTCCTTGAACCGGCAGAACAATCTTAGTAGATATCATCTGATTCGGGCTCTCGTTAAAAAACATAAAAACATCTAAATCATCATGAGTATAGTGATAATTCCGGAGATAGGGCTCGTATTGCTGAGCTCTGACCTCATAATAACCGACTGCAATAAGCCCTTGCGCAAGCTTGCCTAATTCGCAAGTCTTCACATTCGGATGAGCCGAAAGTGATGACAGTTCACCGGATACATCGATACCCTCACTTGAGCGTTCAGGCAGTCCGTCAACAAAACGGACGGATAAGCCTTGCTCAGCAAACTGGAACAGACGCTGTAACATCGCCGCCGGAAGTACTTCCGCATAAGGCACAATCAGGCAGCTATAATCCTCGCGATTGACATGCAGCTTATTATCCTGAACATGTGCCGCGTCCAGAAGAACATCAACGGGAACAACTTCGCAATCGATTTGATGCTGCATCAAGGCCTTAACCGGCTTATGAAAGTACATCGCGCTTCCTGACCATTCAGCTTCAGCGTGATAAACGACAGCTGCAGAAGCCACATGTATACCACCTGAGATCAGGTGACTAATCCGGTTAATATACTGATTCAAATAGCCATAGTAGCGGTACTGCGGATTTTTTCCACCCGCATACATATGCGGCGGACAATCCGGCTCCGGAAAAGCTTTTTGGGTAAACGCATGTGGGACAAAATGGTTGACGCCGCGAACGAGCATATGGTCTGTGAGCCACTTCATCAGCTTTAACCCTTCCGCCCAGCCATAAGCCCCATACACTTCACACATCGTCCGGCCTTGTTTCTTCGGATCAATATGTCCGAGCGACACACCAAGCTTAGCGAGTCCATAGTGGTAGAATTCACTATCCGTCTCTCCTCCCGTTGGCTGGCGGAAAGATAATTGATCAAAGCCGGGAACAATTTGCCACAGCACCACGTCAAGGCCGGACATATCTTGTCCCCAGAGTGAGCGGAAGAAGTGTCCGGTGCCGGGACCAAGCCTTGCATGCACATTGTTATCTTCAAGAACATGTCCGATGTATTCTACTCCGCGGGCTCTGCACCACTCTCCGATTTGATTGCAGAAATTCTCTGCATAAAGCTTACTGACGATATTCATATATGTGTACCGGACTATGTGCGATTGTTCCCCCGCATCATGCCAGAGAAGATACAACTGTGTAGGGTAGCCCTCACCCAACGCCTGCTTAAGTAAGGCTGGCATTTCACTGCTCCAGGGAAGCGGCACTCCTTGTTTTCCAGGCCTTGAATTGAAATCGAAGGTCGTCTTATCATTATAAAATCCGGGTTCGTCTGAAAAGAATCCGGCAAATGTCTTGCCGAAATCTGCTTTATAGCGTTCATAAACAGGTTCATAGACCGTATCAAGCAGAATGCGGACTGAATCCCGGACAAGCGGATTCAGATAATCTTCCTGCTCCTTGCTGCCGCCATCCTTATTTTCTGAGATAATAAATACCCGCCAATATCCTTCAGGGATGTCCCAATAAAGGGTACCTTCATGTACAAATTCAGTGATATCGACACATTCACTGAGTAATGCTCCATTGGCTGGGTCACGGCGGACAGCAACCACTGAGATCAGCTTATTTAAGCCGCTGGCGTTGTGGCGCAAGGAGAACGTCGGCCGGAGTCCGGTCATCAGCAAGGTATCGAGCAGCAGTGAAGTCCCCTTAGCAGGACCCATGGTATCGACATAGCGTTCACCCAAAAATTTACGCTGAAGCTCCTCCGGAGCCTCCTTCACCTTACCTGCCGCATGTCCCGTAGGAAAATGATCGTCATCCAGCAGCCATACCTTCATGCCCCGCTTTCGCGCCTCATCCATAATAATATCCATATCCAGCCACCACTTTGGTCCAAGAAAATCAGGATGAGGCCGTGCCTCAACGCACAACGCCCCGATTCCGGATTCATGGACACGGGTGATCTCTTCCCGAATTACAGTTTCTTCCTCTCCATGCTGCCAGAGAAAAGGAAGAATATAATTGTGCTGCTTACCTTGCAGCACTTCCGTTAAACGACTGCTCATGTTTACCTCCTGCATAGTCTAGTTCTGTTCAATAGTTTACTGCTGCACTTTGGCGTACCATTCTCTGGCACGCTTCGTAACCTCTTCGCCGCCCGATTTATTCCATTTCTCTACAAACTCGTCAAATTTGGTGATCGGGTACTGTCCAATGATAATCTTGGCGGCATATTCAGCGTAGAGCGTACGGTTATTAATGTCCGGGAAGCCGTCGTATACACTGGCCGGCATTCCGTCTCCAGCAATGACTTTGGCATATTTCTGAGCTTCCTGCATATTCCGGGTGACCTGATCAATGGCCCACTTGCTGTCTTCTGATACCGTGCTGTTGAAGAGGTCTATCGTAAGATCCAGTGTCGATATGCTCGTAGCCGGATTCAGAATCTGATTCTCCTGTGTGCTCTTATCATCCGGAAGCTTAATGGCTTTGCCGTCTTTCATTGTATAATGCATTCCTTCTACTCCAAGAAACAGGTCTTTCCAGTTTTTCTTATCGTACACATTGTTAAGCAGCTTTAGCGTGGCCATCAGCTTTTCCTCGTCCTTGTTGTTCTTGACAACCCACAGAGGAGCTGCAAATTTCTTCATCGTATAGAAGCCTTTATAGCCTTCGACCTCAGGTACAGGAAGTACGGAAAACTCTGCCTTCACACCTGTGTTCTTATACAGGTTTTCAAACACCAGATTTCCCTGCTCTACCCAGTGGAAGTAGTTCCCTACCTTATCCGATTGGATCTTACCTTCCCACTTGTCCTTACTATTTAGAAGTGACTCTTTGTCGATTAGCCCTCCCTTATAGAGCTTGGCTATGAATTCCAAGGCGGCTCTCATATTCGGCGTGACCGCGGAATAAGTCAGTTCACCATCGTAATTATCCCAATCCGGATAACCCTCGAACATAGCTACACCATACATTGCAAACAAATGATCCATCCAGCGCGCCTGCTCCCGGCCACCGCTTGGAATTTCATCCTGCTTACCGTTGCCGTTAGGGTCCTTATCCCGGAAAGCCTCCAGCACCTTTACATATTCATCCTGAGTCTTTGGCATTGCCAGCCCCAACTTATCCAGCCAATCCTGACGGATCAGACCGGCATATCTGCCGTATTCGACCACATTGGGAATATAATAAATTCTCCCCTGACCGGTGGGGTCATTCGCCTTTACCACTTTCCAGATGTCTTCCGGGATAGCCTCCCACACGTTCGGCGCATATTTGGGCAGCAGCTCAGTCAGATCGGCAATCGCCCCGTTCTTGGCCAGACTGTCTTCGAGTCCTTGCTGCGGTACGAACAAATCCGGCATTTCGTTAGCGGCGATCTTAAGGTTCAATTGATTGAGATAATTGGTCCCGCCGTTCCATTCCACATACGGATTAAGAACTCCTACACCCAGCTTTTCCTTATAAAACTCGTACAGTTTGCTGCCTTTGGTAACCGGCTGATAACCGATGTTGGTTCCCCATACCTCAAGGTCGACAATTTCATCTCCATTGGAAGCCTGATTCTGGTTAGCAGTTGCGGTACCTGCTGAATTGTTTGCGTTCCCGTTACAACCGGTTATAGCAGTAACGGCAAGAGCGCTTGCTGCTAAGAATAAACCAACCTTTTTGAGACTCATGTTTCTCCCCCTCTAAAGCTCTCTGTTTCGGATTGCATCCTAATAAGCTGTGTAAAAATCACCCTTTGACTGAACCGATCATGGCTCCCTTAACAAAATACTTCTGCAGGAAAGGATATACTGCAATAATCGGAACAATTGCAAAGATAACAGTCGCTGCTCTTAGGGTCCGTGCGTTATAGTTAAGGTCCATTGTGGATGCGGCACCCGCCATTATGACACTATCATCGGTAATAAATTGGCGGATTTTGATTTGCAGCGGAAACCAGTTTGTATCCTGCAGGAATAATAGCGGATGCTGGAATTGATTCCATAGTACCACACCGTAAAACAAAGCAAGGGTTGCCAGGACAGCTTTGGATAGCGGAAGTACAAATTGGAACAGCATTCGAAAATATCCGCAGCCTTCCAGAAAAGCAGCTTCCTCCAATTCCTTGGAAAATTGCTTAAAAAAGGTTCTCATAATGATCAGATTGAACGGATTTAAAATATGCGGTATGACCAGGACCAGCGGATTGTCATACAGGCCAATACCGCGCACAGTCAGGAAATACGGTACGATAGGCGCCTTGAAAATCATCGCAACTACAACAGCCATCATAATGACCGAACCCCACCGGAATTCCGGCTTCGACAGCGGATAGGCGAATAAGGCTGTCATCAGAAGCGCCAATACTGTACCAATCAGAGTCGTGCTGAGTGTCAAAAAGAATGATTTCCATAAATCAGGACGGTCAACAATGTACTTCCAAGAGTCCAAAGTGAATTGCTTCGGCCACAGGGTGACCAGGTTCATATCTACAGCACTTTTGGAGCTTAAGGAAGTAGAGATCACGGACACAAGCGGTATTAACGCTATGACTGAGAACAGGATGAGCAAGCCAGTAATGACTCCTACGAATACTTTTTCTCCTCTTGATGCAAGCATAGTTACCAGAGCCCCCCATCCGAAACCTTATTGGACAACTTGTTAAACGTGTAGACCATGATAAATCCAATTACCGATTGGAACAGCCCTACTGCTGTTGCGAAACTATACTGCCCTTGCTGAATACCCGTCCGGAACACATAAGTATCCAAGATATCCCCTACGTTGTAGGTCATCGGAGTCAGCAGATTATATACCTGATCGAATCCGAGATCCAGGAAATTCCCGATATCGAGCAGGAACAGTACAAGCACGGTAGGCAGCAGAATCGGGAATGTAATATGTCTGATTTGTCTGAATCTGGAGGCACCGTCGATCATCGCTGATTCATAAAGCTGAGGATCGATTGCACTGATTGCAGCCATGTAAACCACGGTTCCCCATCCCGCGTCCTTCCATATGGAGGCTAGTACATAAATAGGTCTGAAGTATGCGCTTTCCTGCATCGCCAGAACAGGCTCAGCACCAAACCATCCAAGGACAATGTTGAACATCCCGCTTAATGAAAAGAAATCGAAGAGAATACCTCCCACGATTACCCACGATAAAAAGTGTGGAATGTATAGTGCAGTCTGGACTCCTTTCTTCAGTGCTGATTTCCGGATTTCATTGATCATTAACGCCAGCAGAACTGGAACCGGAAAAACAATCGCAAGCTTAAATAGTCCCAGCAGTAAAGTGTTGCCAAATACATTAAGAAAGTCAGGATGCTGCAGCAAGGTTTCAAAATGCTTAAACCCTACCCAAGGACTATCAATAAATCCCTTAAATACGGAATAGTCCTTGAAGGCGATTACAGCGCCGGCCAGCGGAATGAATTTAAATACGATGAGAAATATAATTCCCGGAATCGCCATCACATAAAGCGGCCAGTATACCTTCATCTGATGAGATGCAATAGATTTCAATGTTTCCCCTCCAATATCTCGTTGTTGAATTCGTTTACAATGTAACTATACGGCCAGGTGAAGACACGCTCAATCGGGCATTTTTAAGTTCCTACCAGGTCATTTAAAGGAATATCTAATACGTATTTCATCTGAATCCCACCGAGTCTAGCGGTCTCCTTCTGTCAGACTGCCCGATATATACATCCTTCGGTTATCCCTGTTTCGTTAAAAGCATCGACTCTTATAAACAGCGGCTGATCTTTAATCAGCGCTTTAATTGTTAATTGATTACAGCCGAAAACCATATGGCTGTGGTACAGCTTATCATCTGCAAATCCCCATAGCACATTGTATCCCACAGCTTCATCTACCTCCCAGCATACGGAAAGATCAAGCTTGTTTAACAATTCTGTCTGAACACCACTGACTTCTTCCGGCAAGGTACCGTTGCCGATCCCGAACACTCTGAGTCCGGAAATACAAGCAGGCTGGTCAAAGGGTTGTGAAATCACTGTGCATCTGATAAATCTGGCTTCTTTCCCCTCTTCTTGCAGGATGAGATCATGTGGCAAATTGGTACTGGCCTCAGATTTATCTTTAATTACAAAGTAATCCTTGCCGTCCTTTGAGCCTTCAAGAAGCCATCTGGTGTAATACTGACGACCGTCGATCAATCTTTCACCGTTCAGTGTCGTTCCCGTAGGAAGGGTTGCATTTATTTGATCATCTGCAAAATTAATCTGCACCGCATGCACATTGCATATATGCTCCAGATCGACTTCTAGCCATTCTCCAGGCGAGTTAAACTCCGCCCTCCACCATGTCTGTACATTTTCGTCCGTTGCTTTGGACCCCTCTTTGCCTTCTTCATGAGAAGAAGATTCAGCCGGCTTGCCGTAAGAGAGCAGCATCCACTCCGGATTGCTCCATGGATTCATCTGCTTTTGCTCGATTTTATAGGGCCAGTCCCCATACCGTTGATTACAGAATAACTCGCCGTCCTGATCAAATCCCGCCAGCCAGAGCCCCAGTCTTCTTTCGAATATATGATTCATACTGATTCTCATGGAAGAGGCATGCCATAGATTTCCGTGGTTATCTGTCATTGTTGACCCATGTCCGGCCCCTGGTATAAATCCTCCCGGCTTGTAAGAGAACGGATTATTGGCTGCCAGCGTAAATGGACCTAGCGGCTTGTCCGAAATATAGACACCGTCCGAGTAAATGTTGTGCTCTGTTCCAGGGCTGGCATATTGGAGATAATATGTTCCGTCATGCTTCTCCATCCAGGCTCCCTCAATGTAAGGATCATTTCCCATGGAGCTTCTAACTTTAATTAAAAGTTCTTCCGAAGCGTCAGGATACATACCGGCAAATCTTTGAACGATTTCTTCAATCTGTTCCGGCGATCTGAGGTTGTGATTTTCACCTTTTCTCTCATAGCCAATCTTAGTACTGTTATCATGAATAAGCACTAGTGCCTTCCCTATAGGCCTCATATCCTCTGAATTGAGCTCTACCCCATAAATGGGTGTCTGGGTGGAACAACCCCAGTAGAAATAGATCCTTCCGTCATCATCCAGGAACAAATTAGGATCCCAAAAGGGAAACGTCCCCTGAATTTCTTCAAATTCGCAGCTCATCGGATCTTTTGTCCTGTAGAAGGAGCAGTTTCTTGATTTGTTCGATGCGGAAAAATAAAGATACTCCCCAATTACCCGTACATCAGGAGCATAGTCATAAATCGGAACTCCTTGAGCGAGTGGAAGGTCCAATCGGCCAGATTGCTGCTTGTCAGAAATCCCGCTGTCATCGAAGGAAACAGATAATATTCTCCAAGAAATATAACCAGCGTCGGGTCCGCAGCTTCCCTGAAGGTTACCAGCGTCCCTGCTGTCTCGACGAACTGATATTTATATTCAATATTCAGCGGATTGCATACATAAGTCATTTCTCTCCACATCCCTTTACTTTGCTATCAGCCTAAATCTACAAGTTCTACACAAAAGACCGCCCGACCGTAACGTGTCGAGCGGATCCATAGCGTTAACCCGTTTACTTTTTCACTTTTGCATACCATTCTCTGGCACGCTTAGTAACCTCTTCTCCGCCGGATTTGTTCCATTTATCTACGAATTCGTCAAACTTGCTGAGTGGATATTGGCCCAGGATAATCTTGGTGGCGTACTCCACATACAGTGTACGGTTGTTGATGTCCGGAAAATCGTCATACACACTGGCTGGCATGCCGTCGCCGGCAATGACTTTGGCATATTTTTGGGCTTCCTGCATATTCCGGTTAACCTGATCAATCGCCCACATTCTGTCTTCTGAAGCTGTGCTCTTGTTGAGGTCCATCATGAAATCAAGGGTGGATATTTTAGAGTAAGGATCAAGAATCAGGTTTTCCTGTGTGCTCTTGTCATCCGGGAGTTTGGTTGCTTGTCCATCTTTCATCGTATAGTGCATTCCATCGACACCCAGATATAGATCCTTCCAGACTTTTTCGTCATACATATTGTTCAGCAGCTTCAGGGTGGCCATCAGCTTTTTCTCATCCTTGTTGTTTTTAACCACCCAAGCCGGAGGAGTAAATCTTTTCCATGTGTAAAAACCTTCATATCCTTCTACTTTAGGTACAGGCAGTACAGAGAATTCAGCCTTTACACCTGTATTCTTATACAAATTTTCCAAGGGTAAATAGCCAGATTCCACCCAGTGGAAATAATTCCCTACCTTATTTGAATGGATCTTACCGTCCCACTTGTCCTTAGTGTTCAACAGCGATTCCTTGTCGATTAATCCTTCCTTGTACATCTTAGTCAAGAACTCCAGAGAAGCTTTCATATTTGGAGTTACCGCGGAGTAAGTCAACTCGCCGTCATAAATGTCCCAGTCCGGATAGCCTTCGAACATCGCCACACCATACATCGCAAACAAATGGTCCATCCATCTTGCCTGTTCCCGGCCTCCTGTAGGAATTTCGTCCTTCTGGCCATTGCCGTTTGGATCGTTATCTTGGAAGGCCTCCAACACCTTTACATATTCATCTTGGGTAGTGGACATTTTCAGACCCAGCTTGTCAAGCCAATCCTGACGAATCATGCCGGCATATCTTCCGTAATCCACCACACCGGGGATATAATAGATTTTCCCTTGACCGTTAGGATCATTTGCCTTTACGATATCCCACATGTCTTGTGGTATGGCTTTCCATACATTCGGTGCATATTTCGGCAGCAACTCCGTCAAATCCGCAATCGCCCCATTTTTGGCCAAGCTGTCTTCAAGGCCTTGCTGTGGCAGAAAAAGGTCCGGCATTTCATTAGCGGCAATCTTCATGTTCAGCTGATTAAGATAGTTCGTCCCTCCGTTCCATTCTATATACGGATGGATGACACCGACACCAAGCTTTTCCTTATAAAATTCATACAATTTACTTCCTTTGGTGATCGGTTTATAACCGATGTTGGTGCCCCAGACTTCAATATCCACAATTTCATCTCCAGCAGCGGTCTGGCTCTGATTCTGGCCTTGATTTTGGTTAGCAATTGCGGCCCCCTCGGAATTGTTTTTGTTCCCACTGCAACCGGTTACAGCACTAATAGCAAGAGCGCTTGTTGCCAACAATAAACCAAACTTTTTGACTTTCATATTTTTCCCCCTTAGCATATCCTTATTGAATCCGCTTACAATTAAAATGATACAATCAGCCACTCCCATGCTCAAATGGGCATTTTTAAGTTTAAACATGTCATTTTTAATATCCTGCTTCCCGGCAGATACTTTTAAATCTGATTTCTTCAACAGTTCTATCTTTTTATCAATTCGCATCAATGTCAAAAGTAAAAATTGTTATTTCCAGTCTTTCGTTGGAAATTAAAAGCAGGCTAAATAATAAATACCATCCTTCAGAGGATGGTATTTATCTGGAATACAAACTATTTATATTATTATATGGTATGAGCCACTGCCCACTTCCAAAATGACGCGTTCATCTTTGTATGAAACATTTTCGAAATTTGTTGAAAGGTGTTTTGCGCAATCCTCGCTCCCTTCTAACATGACAGTAGCTGTCGTGTTAGAAGGGACAACGAACTGATAATCTATTCCCTCATCGGTCTTTTTCCAACTGGATTCGATTTTCCCATAGGGAGATTCATATGTCGCAGAAGCATGCGTTAATGTCCCACCGAGCAAAGGCTTAATAACAAAATGTTCATATCCCGGCTGCTCTGTGACAGCTCGAATCCCGGCCACACCGGCAAAAAGGAAATTGCATACCGCCCCGTATGAATAGTGATTCAGTGAATAAGCCAATTCGCCCTCCGGTGAAATCCCGTTCCAGCTTTCCCAAATGGTTGTTGCTCCTTTAGTCACAGCGTATAACCATGACGGACATGTCTCCTGTTCCAGCAGTCGGAAGGCGACATCCGAATATCCGTATTCGGCCAACACTTGGAGAATAGACGGTGTCGACAGAAAACCCGTATTCAAATGGTAATCCTTCTCGATGACAAGTTTTGCCAGCAGATCGGCTATGGCTTGTTTTCGGTTCTCATTGGCCAGGTCGAAAGCCAAAGCTCGAACATAGGGAGCTTGTCTTCCTTCCTGAATTTGGCCGTTCTCTTTAATAAAATATTTGTTGTAAAGCCGCTTAATCTTCTCATACAGTTTTGTATACTGCTCCGCATCTTCCTGTTTCCCCAAGATCGTGGCCATGTCGGAAAGCAGACGTGTGGAATATCCATAGTAAGCAGTCGCCGTTAGCGGATCACCTTTGAACATTCTCGTTTGAATTTCAGTCCCCATCTCTTCCGGACTTTGATGGATATCGGCCTCCAGCCATTCCCCCCAGTGAAACTTCGTATCCCAGATATAATCCCCATCCGGTTCCCCATCCGTATCATTGTAGTAATAGGCTTTATCTTTGTAGTATTCATTATGGTTTTCGGCATTTGTTTTCATGTATTCAACCCAAGCTTTGGCAGACTCATATTGTTTTTCCAGGATTGATTTGTCCCCATAACATAAATACATCGTCCACGGAGCGATCACCGCCGCGTCTCCCCAGCCTGCGGAGCCGTCAAGATAACCAGGCTCTCCGGGTTTTGTGGAGGCAAGCGCGGCCATCATCGGGTTATTGGAGTTTTTCACGACTCGTTCATATTCATCCAAACTGTGAAATCCTAATACTTGAGGAACCGTAGAACCTACCGCACCGGATGCAAACTGTTCAGCCCCCAGATCGGCCAGCCATTTTTCGTAGAAAGGATACACGTTCATAAAATCTGCAGCCGTCCTAGCGAATAGCTGGGCGTCACCGGTCCATCCCGCCCTTTCTCTTGTCGGGCAATCCGTAGGGACCTCCATGAAATTACTTTTCATGCTCCATCTGGAGTTGGAAACCAGCTTATTGATCAGCGGGTTGGAGCAGGTAAAATCACCGGTCTCTTCCATGTCACTGTAAATGGCAACGGCTGTGAATTGATCGGCCTTGAGCTTCCCCGGATAATTTTTCAACAGGACATAGCGGAAACCAAAAATAGAAAAATAAGGCCGGTATGCTTCCTCATTTTGTCCGGCCAGAATGTAGTGAATTTTCTGGAAGTCAGTCAACGGACCGTTATGTTCCAAGTTGGCTAGCGTAAAATTCCCGTTTTTGTCCAAAGCTTCGCCATGTATCAAGATCACTTCCGTCCCTGTGTGGCCTTGGCCTTGCATCCTCATTTCTACCCATCCGGCTATGTTTTGTCCGAAATCAAGCACCGTTTCTCCATTTGGAGTGTTGATGATTCTGGGAGTGAATTTCTCCCTAGTCCGAACCGGAAGACCTGAGGCTACAAGATGATCCGTCCCGTATTCCTTAACATGTACCGCTGTCCATGCGGAATCATTGAATCCAGTTATATTCCATCCCTTGATGTCGATCCGGCCATCAAATACTTCTCCCGCTTTTAAATCAGACTTCAGCAGAGGACCGGTAGATGTCCTAAACGACTCATCACTGCCAATGATCTCCTGGCTTCCATCGTCATAGCTCAATACCAATTGTCCCAAAAATGCAACTTTATGACCGAAATTGTTCTTTAACAGAACACCCGTGGAGCCTCTCCACCATCCGTCACCCAAGATAATTCCCCATGCGTTGGCACCTTCTTTTAGAAGGTGAGTTACGTCATAAACTTGGTACTGCAGCCGAACGTAATAGGACGTAAAGCCTGGTGTAAACAGATGATCTGTGCCCTCCGCGCCATTCAAGTAGAACTTGTACAAACCTCTGGCCGTCATGTAAGCCCTGGCTGAAACGAGACCGCTTCTCACGTTAAATTCTTTCCTGATATAAGGCGCCGGCTTGTAAGCGTCAGGTTGTATCTCGCCCTCCGGTTCAATCCATTTCGCCTTCCAGTCCGAAGCGTCCAGTAATCCCATATCGAAATACGCCGGCTCGCTAAACGCCGAATCGTTTCCGTAATTGTCCCAGACTTTTACCCTCCAGAAGATTCGATCCTCCGACTTCAGTTCAGGCCCGCTGTAACCCACTCTCTGAGTTCGGCTAGGCACCTTGCCGCTATCCCAAAGGACACGGTCAAATGTCTCGCATTCAGATGCTTGAACTTGATAAGCATCTTGAATCACGCTTCGGGCATCGCTTTTAATCTTCCAAGCCAATCGCGGAGACTTATTATCCAATCCTAAGGGGTTACTCAGATGTTCCGTCTTTAAACTATAAGTGCTTAACATTTTCATTGCCCTCCTTTAAAATTCGGGAAAATAAGCATTGAACGAAGATACCTTGTCAATAAAGCGCCTTCACAATTAATGTACAACAGATGAAAATGTTTTCTTAGCCCGAAAGTTAAGCACTTCTTTATCTTATTTTAAGATGTTAGAATAAAGAGGATGAGGAGGTTGATTCAAGGATGAACAACGGTGAACTTGACACCTATTTAAGAAAACGAAACGAAAATGAGTGGATGGTATTGAGATTCCCAGAGGAAATCCATGCCGCTTACGAAGCAACGATCCCTCAAGTGAACGGGACTAAGACGATTCCCGAACAGTTTTTGGTTCCGGGAGAACATTTCGCATTTCTCAAACATCCACGTTATATCGCAACCCCTGAACATCGTCACGAATTTTTGGAAGTGAACTTTGTTTATTCCGGCGAGTGCAGACAAGTGATTAACGGGAAATCGGTGATTCTGGCAGCGGGAGAATTTTGCATGATGGATTCGAACGTTATCCATTCCATCGAGAAACCTGGAGACAATGATATTATCATCAACTTATTAATGAGCAAACGTTTCCTAGATATCGATGTCATGAAGCGTCTATCTGGAAACGACTTGATGTCCGAGTTCCTCGTTAACTCTATTTATAGGAGTCAAGATCATAACGATTATATTATTTTTCGTTCCTCAGCCAATCGGAATACCCGTACCTATATGGAGCAAGCGTTGTGCGAATACCTCGATCCGACAGTTGGCTCGGAAGAAGCAATGAATTGCCATATCATTCTCCTCTTTACCGAGCTCATGAGAGACCATAAAGAGTCAAATGCATTTAAGCGTAAAGGTCCGACATCCAGGGCACCAATTACCCAAATAATCCAGTACATTAATGACAACTATAAACATGTTACACTCCATTCTTTAGCTTCCCAATTTAACTATCATCCGAACTATCTTAGCAGTCTGCTAAAAAGTCATTTTGGTTACGGATTGATGATAATAGTGCAGGATCTAAAAATAAAAGAAGCGACCATGCTCCTAAAATATACAAATATGACGATTGGGGAAATCGCTTTCGAGGTTGGATACTCCAATATCACTCTTTTTTATAATCATTTTAAAGAGCGTCATATCGTAACCCCTTTGGCTTACAGAAAAATGAATAGCTAATTCGGGTATTTTGGTATACTGAAATCCGACGAGGTGTTACTTTGGGAGACTCAGATTCCTACGGCGGCAGCCGTGAAACGCTGGTGTTTTTCAGAATTTCCCGGACTTCACTTCCCTGTACTTCTTCCTCAGTTCATAAAAAAAGACAGATATGCTCGGTGGTTATTTACCGTGGAAGCAGTTATCGGTTTACCAGGATCATTTTCATTTTGGTACAGATGGCTTGTAACTTCCTTTATTTGTACCCAAAATCAGAAATGTTAGTCCATCTCTTTCGCAGCTCATGGGCTGCAAATTTTGGTTTTCTTTCACGAGTGAAAACCCCCTTTTCATTTCCATGTACGCGTCTTACACCTTGGCTTGTATGAAAATCAGCAAATGCCCAAACATGTTCGCCAATAAAATTGTTGAATTCATCAAATACCTCATGATAAATACGTAAATATTCTGACTGAAACTCTTCGGTAAACATAACCGGATCGACTTCATGTAGTCCGGCAATTGTATCAGCACCATACTCCGCCATCATGATTGGCTTTCCCGGACAGCGCTTCTTCCAACCTTTTAATTCATCACGAAGATGAATTTTTGCAATTCCCAACTCACCGATGTCGTAATACCATCCATAATATCGGTTCAATGCCAGAACATCCACTAGCTCTGCAATTTTGCAATCTTTTGGGATTGATTTTATCATTGTAGTGATTGTAACCGGTCTTTTCTGAGGATCGCAGGCTTTCACTAACTCCACTATAGGCTTGGAGTATTCGTATGCCCCTTCCTCTTCTGCCCCAGGCTCATTCGCCACACACCACATAACTACACACGCATGATTCTTATCCCTTGCCACCAGCTCACGTATAACCTTATGATGAGCCTCATGTGTCTTGATTCTCTCCCAAGTAGTGATGCTGTTTCCCATGCTTACACCTGTGAAAGCATTGAAATTTAAATTTAGGCCAACAGCTGGCACTTCATCGATAACGACAAAACCTTCACGGTCTGCCAAACGCATGAGCTCCTCTGAGTAAGGATAGTGTGATGTCCGAAACGAGTTGGCACCTATCCACTTCATTAAACCAAGATCCATTACATTGACCGATTCATTGAACCCTCTTCCGTTAATAGGGGAATCTTCATGTTTTCCGAATCCTTTAAAATAAAATGGCTTATTGTTAATCAGGAATTTACCTTCTTTGACTTCTATAGTTCTTACACCGAACGGCTGCTCATACACATCGATGACTTCATCATCCTTAAATAGCTCTACCTTTAGCGTATATAGATAAGCATTCAACGGCTCCCACAGATTCACGTTCTGGATGCTCATCTTACCTTCTAAACCTGATTCCTGTGCAACAACAGAATCTGATTCGTTAATAATACTTACTCTTGTTTCAGCATCACCTACAATTTCCAGTTTATATGATGCAGTTCCAGTGGAATCTACATAATCAGTAGTTATTGTAATATCGTTCACGTAGATTTGTGGAGTAGTGTAAATCTTGACCGGCCGATGGATTCCTCCATAATTAAAAAAATCAAAGTTCGGGGTGTTTTGGATTTTTACACTGTCCCCGATTTCCTTTTCAATATAGTGTCCAACAGGAATTGTTGAATCGTCTACAATATTGTTCACGGCCACGGTCAATCGGTTGTTCCCGTTTTTTAAAAACCGATTGATCTCAGCTTCGAATGGGGTAAAACCACCTTTATGCTCCATAACCAGCTCGGCCACGCATAAACCTTTGCTTCATGCGTGGCCGAGCCTAAGCGCAGCACAAGTCGCTGAGATCGAAGCAGACTGGGAACGGCAAACTCCCTTTCATACCATACCCAACCGATATGGTTCCGGATATCCGATGTAACACCTACATCGTTATATGAGGAAGGCACTGCCATCGGTATAGTATTGGTCAACTTCCTTGAATACCACTTATCTGAAAAGCCGTTTCCAGAATCGACCTTAAAATTCCAAATATCATTTAAATCCATAATTCCACGAGTTTCAGTTGTTATAGGATATAACACCCAATCAACTCCTTTTGAGTTTTATACAACTAAATCTATGCCATCCTGCTGTTACAACGAACCGATATTGGTATTCAATATTCAGCACATTGTATATAAGTCATTTATTTCACTTTTGCGTACCATTCTCTAGCCCGCTTAGTAACCTCTTCACCACCGGACTTGTTCCATTTCTCTACAAACTCATTAAATTTGAATCATGCCGGCATATCTTCCATAGTCCACTACACCCGGAATATAATATATTTTTCCCTGTCCGGTAGGATCGTTCGCTTTGACTACATCCCACATATCCTGCGGGATCGCCTTCCACAAATTCGGCGCATATTTAGGCAGCAGCTCAGTCAAATCTGCAATCCCCCCGTTCCATTCTATATACGGATTGATAACCATTTGAATCCGCTTACATTTAAACTATATAACTAGATGAAACTGCTTTCAATTGGGCATTTTTAAGTTTAAACATGTCATTTGTAATATCCTGCTTCCCCGCAGATACATTTAAATCTGATTTCTTCAACAGTTCTATCTCTTTATCATGACGCGTTCATCTTTGTATGAAACATATTCGAAAATTAAATGATTTTTCAAAACTATTGACAGCATTCACGAAAAGTTATACTTTAATTAAAGTACTCTAAATAAAGTATATGGATGGTGTGAGCGATGAAATCATTTATTAGAAATAAGGCAATTATGAGTGGTGTTTTTATGATGATTTTTTACCAAATCATTATGATCGGAGTCTTTACTTCCGGTTATAGTGCGGTTCCGAAGAACATCGGCAATCTCTCGGTGGCAATCGTAAATGAAGATCAGCAGTACGGGATGGAATTTGCGAAGCAGCTTGAGCAAGAGCTGCCGTTTCATGTACAGACGAATACCAATCTAAAGACGGCTCAGCAAAAGCTTGAAGACCGGGACATTCATCTGATCATGCACATCCCTCAGGATTTTACACAGAAGCTCTCTGCTCCGGACCAGCAAGTTCAACTGGATTACTATATCAACCAATCCAATCCGGCTACCACCAACAGCACAGTACAAAATGTAGTAACGCAAATCACAGAAAAAATTAGCACTCAGTTGCAGACAAACGGCATTGAAGGTTTACTGCAAAATATGAAGATGTCGGAGGTGCAGGCCAAGGAGGTAGCCACAGGCATTGTTAATAAAGTCCAAGCTAATGTAATAGATTCCAATCCTCAGCCAGCCGGGATGCATAATCAAATGGCGCCGATGTTTCTGACGATGTCCTCTTATGTCGGGGCTATGATATACTCCATGATGGCAATCGGTGCATTGAACCAGTTAAAGGGTATGCTTGGAAAATGGAAAGCCTTCCTTTCGTTGCAAGGTACCAATGCTATAATTTCTCTAATCGTCCCATTAATCGGGCTTAGCATTTATTTCACCATACACGGATATGGAGCTGGCACGTTTGTTCATATGTGGCTGTTGCACACCTTGGAGCTATTCGCAGCCATTCAGTTCACCAGCATTTTCTGCCTCCTCTTTGGACAGGCGGGCATGATGCTGAATCTACCGTTCTTGCTGATTCAGACCATCGCCAATGGATCGGTGGTGCCACAGGTTATGATGCCAGGATTTTATAAAGCCATCAGCCATATTTCCGTAATGTTTTATACAGTTCAGTTGGACTACAATTTACTATTCGGCGGAGGACATTCTGCTGTACTGCTGCTAGGTCTTAGCCTTATCACGGTCTCAGCGTTTGCTGTGAACACTGTGATCCACCATTTCAAGCCGTACACCAAATTAAACCCCGGTGCTGCACCTCAGCCGCTCTTCATGTAAAATAGAAAGAGCCGAATGCCATTTACGGCAGACGGCTTTTTTCATATCTAATTAGGAGGAGTCTTATGTCACTTCAAATATTTATCCTTGGTATCCTGAGCGAAGGGGACCATCATCCTTACGACCTAAAGAAGCAAGTACTAAAGCCTCTCGATAATTCATTTCCGATCAATGATGGAACCCTATATTATAATTTTGAGGTGCTTTTGAAAAAAGGACTTATTCAGAAAATCAAGGTCGTGCAGACCGACAACCGTCCCGAGAAAACGACCTATGGAATCACAAAAAAGGGCCGTGAAACACTGGTGGAAGAGATTTATTCCGCATTTCAAAACTTCACGAATTTCACTTCCCTGTACTCCTCTCTCTTTTTTCTGGATAAGGTAGACCGGAAGAAGCTCGCTTATTTGATCGAAGATGCCATTGAACGGCTAAATAAAAGAAAGGGATTGATTGAAAACGGTGATTCTGAATTATCAAACGTTCCCGATTCCAAAAAAGTCTCCGTCCGGCTGATTTCAGAGCATGCCTATCAATCGGTCCAAAATGATATCTCCTTGCTGCACAAGCTGCTCCTTGAAGTGAAAGGATGAGCATATAGTGGGAGTACGGTTCAAAAATGAATACAGACTAACCCGGTTAGGCTTACCTGTTACTTCTCGTTAGTCTATTATAATATCTAGCTAAATACGTTTAGACATTCGGCAGCTTTTTGCGAAAATCTCTGGGTTTACATCCTGTAAACTTTTCAAACATCCGCGCAAAATGCTGCGCATCTGAATATCCGACCATCTGGCAAATTTCGTACACTTTCAAATCGGTATTCTCCAGCAGCTCTTTTGCTTTATCGATTCTTATCTGTGTCAAAAAATTCAAATAGTTGTCTCCCGTCTTACGTTTGAACAACTGGCTTAAATAATAGGGACTGATGAAGAAACGCGCAGCCAAATCGGCAAGACTGATTTGTTCATTGTAATGCTTGGAAACATATAACTTAATCTCTGAAATAATATCTTTTTTTTGCGCCAAATTATGCTCTACTTTGAAACGGATGATCCCCCTAATGACTTGAATCATCCACTCCTCCAGATACTCAAGCGTCCTAAACCGTGAAATGCCTTCCAGAGATAAAATAGGTCCGCCAACCAGATCATTCTGCTGCAATTGCTGAAAAGACAGCTTCCGGATACTTGACAGAAGAATGGTTAAACACCATTGCTGGAGATCTGCAGGGTTCATCCCCGGCTCAGCTGTCATTCCCCGGAAAATCTCGTGGATTATAGCCACACATTCCTCCTCATGCATGTTATCGAGTGCATCTTCCAGTCTGGTTATAGCTTCCTCGGGAACGGCGTGGCTGCGGTCTGTTATTTTCATAATCTCCGTAAAGGAGATCACGGATTTCCCTCCCTTAATTACTTTGTAACTTAGTGCATTTCGTGCTTCTTCGAAAGACTGACATATTCCTGTTGTTCGCTTATACACTGTACCAATTCCCACGCTGATCGACAGATTCAGCTCCCGGTAGACCGCCTGTTTCATCTCTTGAATCACATGAAGCAATCTTCCATGCAAAATATTGCTGTTATGTGCAATCACAATGGCAATTTGCGGGCCGAAATACCGGAAGCGGTATACTTGGCAGTAATTTTTCAAAGCCTGGTCTATCAGATGGAACAGTGGCTGAAAACCAAGCTCCTTCAGCGCATCAGTGCTGCCATCAATTTCAATCAGGATCGAATTGAACCAAATGCCAGCTGTAGGAATTTGAGCACTGCGAAGCAGCTCATCCACCAGACTGGTCTGATCATTCCCGATATCAAGGATGTCCCGTAAGGTTTCTTCCTGAATCCGGCTATTCATTGCATGCTTTAATTCGTCTAATCCCTGTAACTTGATCCTGTCTGCACGAATCCGTTCAATGACCTGGTTCACACTGTCACGCAGTTCTTCTTCCTCTACCGGCTTGTTGATGTAGAACTGCACTCCCAGCTTCATCCCTCTTCTCGCATACTCAAAATCTGCATATCCACTTAACAGAATGAATTTAGTCTGAACTTTTGTTTCTTCCAGCATTTTGATCATATCGAGACCATCTGCTTTGGGCATACGGATATCCGTTATTGCAATATCGGGACGGAGCTTTTGAATCATTTCAAATCCGTCAAGCCCATTATAAGCTTCTCCGACAACCTTGCATTCTGGAAGATAGCGGCTAATGATCTTTTTGAGCCCTTCCACAATACCCTTTTCGTCATCTATTATTACTACTTTCATCCTAAACCCCTCCTGCTTTCTTGAGCATGCTGCCGATATATCAAGCTTTTGGGATCAATATTTCAATTTCCGTTCCTTCCACAGCTCCGGGTATAATGGTTAAATAATACCGGTCGCCGTAATGAAGCTTGATGCGTTCCGCAATATTTTGCAGTCCCAATCCTTTTCCAGCCTGCTCACCAATGCTTTCAAATTTGTATTTATGTGAATCCGCTCCGTCTAGAAGAGCACGCAGCTCAGATTGTTTGTCCGGGCTCATACCAACTCCGTTATCCATAATCCGAAATAACATTTCTCCCTGTTCCGTCCAACTGCCCTCAATCCTGATGTCCATAATACGGCCGTAGTCCACAAACCCATGATTAATGCTGTTTTCAACGATTGGCTGAAAGACTAGAGGGATTATGCTGCACTCCAGCATTTCATCAGGTATCTCAATCTCAAGCTTGAACATATGATCAAAACGGATATTCTGGAGCTGCAGATAATTAGCTGTGTATTCCAGTTCATGCTTAACTGAATGCTGTTTACCTTCTTTGGCTAAGGCCAGCCGGAACATGCGTGCCAGAATTTTAATCATGTCTGCAGTCTCGTCATCATCCTTCACCAGTGCCTTCATACGAATGGACTCTAACGTATTGTAGAGCATATGAGGGTTGATTTGATTTTGGAGAGCAATGAATTTTGCCTGCCGCTGTTTGATTTCTCCGATATATACATCCTCTATTAAAGTGCGAATTGTTATGATCATTTTGTTGTAACTATGCACCAGGCTTCCGATTTCATCATTGGCCTGCTCTTTCTCTATAGCCAGATACTGGCCTACTTCAGCCTGCTTCATACTTCTCCGGAGCGCCTTTATAGGCTTTGTAATCGTATAGCTTAAACCAAATGAGAACAGCGTTATAACCAGACAGCTCATCAGAATGACAGCGACAGTCATACCTTTAATTTGATTAATTTTTTGCAGAAGCCTTGAGCGGGGAATGTCAGTCCTAATTAACAACTCCCCTTGGGATGTCTTTCCCAGTAGCACAATGTGATTTTTGATTTCGTTATTCTTGATATAGCTAGCGCCTGAATCCAGAACTTGCTTCCAGGATAACTTTCCGCTGGCAGCATCAGAATGGTAAACTATTTGTTGCTTAAGATTAGTAATAACTACACTTATACCGTACTTGTCCCGGGCCAAAATGAACTCATGATCAAGCTGCAGCAATGTAAAGGGATCTAAATCAATAAGCAGCATTCCTGCATGTGCACCATCTGAACTGAATAGCACTCTTCCCGCTGTTACAACCGCTCCCTCCCCTTTATCCTCATAGTAGGAACGGTCATGCAGTCCGGTAATGAAGAAGGTTTCATTGGAATCGCGAAGCCCTCTGTACCACCCCTGGGACAACAGCATGTTCTCATTCACTTTGTTTGTTGAACTGCTGTACTGATACACGCTGTTATCCCTGCTAACCAGCATCACCGTACTCATCTCAGATTTGAGCAATGAGACCCGCATCAGCAGCCGCTGCACAGCAAGTCTTTGATTAACTAATTCGTCAAAAGGCAAATTTTGTGTTTCGCCGAGACCGTATATGATGTCGTTATCTACGAGTACTGACTTCGTAACCTCCTCATATTCTTTAAGAAATTCGTTCAAAGTAGTCTTGATTTGGGACGTATACAAGGAGGCAAATTCCTGAGAAGAGTCCTCTAACCCTTTCGCGGATTGCTGAAATATGAATGCGCTTACAGATAATAGAGGAATAACACATACCAATACATAACCGAGCATTAACTTATTTTGTAATTTCATATTTTTTAATCTTGTAAATATTCTTCTTCTCCAGCGCGTTCGGGTTTGTTCCATACAGGGCCCTTCCTTCATTAAGGTTCCATTAATAATACACATTGTAAGGAATCATAGCTACAGGATAAGATTGCTGCTGATATCCAATTAGTTATACAAGAAAATATACTATAAGGAATTAATAATTAAAGAGGGGTTTTTAATTTTTTTCAGGGACATTTACATGATTTTTCCGTTTCTAGATATGAGAACATGCCGAAAAACCGAGCCCAATAAGGGGCAGCTAAAGAGTTATATTCATTTAGTGCCACCTGCTTGACTTAAAAAAAAAAGCAACTTCCCTGTTGGCAAGTTGCTTTTTTAAATGTTCTATTGTGAATCTCTAATTATTATCTAAATTATCCTCTAGATCCTAACGCTTCGCCTTATAAAACTCATGATACAGCTTCATCAGCGCCCGCTTCTCTATCCGTGACACATAACTGCGACTAATGCCGAGATCCTTGGCGATCTCCCGCTGTGTCCTTTCTTCACCGCCTGTGTCGAGGCCAAAGCGCCCCACAACAACTTCCTTCTCCCTCTCGTCCAAAATGTCGAGGTTGCGGTAAATCTTGCTCTTTTCAATCTTCAGATCGACTTCTTTAATGACATCATCAGCTTCGGAGCCAAGGATATCGATAAGTGTAATTTCATTACCTTCTTTGTCAGTCCCAATTGGATCGTGTAGGGATACGTCCTTGCGGGTCTTTTTAAGTGAACGAAGATGCATCAAAATTTCTATTCTAATGTCTATAGAGCATCTAGAACGTCACAATATTAATGTCCTCACGAGTATACCTCACCTCTTTGATTAACATCCGAATTAAAGCTTGTTTATTTTCAAAGGTTAATTCCTCTGGATTAAGCTTCAGATAGTATTTCAAGGTTTCAGCAAGCATATTCTTTCCAGACTCTAGTTTTTTGATAGTGCTCAGTTCTAAATCCAACTCACTCAACTGCTTGTTTAAAGACTCTTCTCGGTCTGCGAGTTCTCTCAGTTCCTCGCGTATTTCCTCTTCCCCCATACCCATATCTGTTGAAAACAACTTTATCAGTTTTTTTCGAGCAGCCTTTGTCTTTATAAGCTCACGTTCGATTCTGGATTTATTCATTTCCCAGTAATTTTCTTGTGATTCCTCCACACTTGCAGCCGCCATTTCTTCAGGTTGGTTTAGCCAGTTATGTACTTGCGACCAGACAATCTCATCAAGAACACCACAGAACACTGTAGTCCCACAGCCTTTGTTTTTGGCTCCGGACGTATTTTTAATATCGGTATATTGAAAAACAGTTTTTCCCCAATTTTTAGATTTCCTTCCGGTCATAGTGTTTTCACAGGTCCCACAACGCACTAAACCAGACAACAGGTATTGATTCAATCCTTCCTTAGCAAACCGTCTCCTTGCCTCTCCAAGAAGCTTCTGAGCGTAGTCATATTCGATATCAGTTATAATTCGTGGGCATTCCACATAGATCCATTCACTAACTGGCCTTAACTTCATTTTGACTTTATCTTCAGGAAGTTTGTGTTTATTACCCAGCATTCCTTCTGTATTCCATTTATTTTGCGCGAATCGACCGGTGTAAGTTTCATTTAAAAGAATTTGTCGGACGACTTGCTTATGCCACACCTTTGCTCCGCGTTTCGTTGGTATATTAGATTCTGTTAAATAGTTGGCGATACCATTGATTCCTTCAACAATATCATTTGGTTTCGTAAATAAATTGAAAATAAGGCGCACAACCCTGGCCTCATCTTCATTAATAAGATACCTGCTGTTTTCTTTGTCGTAGTCGTAACCATATAAGAATGAGTTTTTTATGACCTTCCCTTGGTCAGCCTTTTCTTTCCGACCAGAGGTCATTCGCTCAGTGATTTTTGCTTTCTCAAACTCAGATATAGCGCCACGCATACTATAAAAAAGTTGCCCTTCCGGGGTTTTGGCATACTCACCATTTATGAATATTAACTCTACCCCTCTTTTTTCAAATTCTTCAGTAATTATAAGCTGCAGCATCAGTTTACGAGCGAGCCGGTCAGGATCTAAGCAAATGATCTTTGTGATTAAACCATCCTTCACATCTTTTCTTAGTTGACTCATCCCTGGTCTTTCTAAATATTCTCCAGAATAACCTTCGTCTGGATATATTTTCACTTCATCAGTCCCGGCCTTTTTTTTACCTTCCCGGATCTGATAATCTATTGAAAATCCCGATTTTACTTGTTCTTCTGTGGATACACGTGGATAAATAGCGATCACTCATTATCCCTCCCGTTTCGTATGTCTTGACTGGGCTAATAGTAACATCATGATCATTTATTGTCAGTAAAGCAATATTACAACGCCTTTTAAATCTTTCACTATAGAAGAATGTAATTTAATTCACCTCATATCAAGTTCGCCTGTACTATTTCAAGTATACAAGCACTTCTAGGCATCTACCCACATACAATAAAAGGACCATGAACCCGTAGTTCTAACTACAGATTGGTTTCATTGTACATGTGCGGGAGGTGTCGCCAAGTTGCCGGGAATTATAAGTACGATTGCTCTGCTGATTAAAGAATTGACACTACTGGTATCTTACGTAAGAAACAATGCCTTTCCACAACCTCTTTCGGAGCAGGATGAGAGTAAATACTTAGGAATGATGGCGGAGGGAGACGCCAAAGCACGAAATATGCTTATTGAGCATAATTTACGGCTTGTTGCCCATATCGTTAAGAAATTCGATAATACCGGAGAGGATACGGAGGATTTAATCTCCATCGGCACCATTGGATTAATCAAGGCAATAGAGAACTATCGTCCGAATAAAGGTACGAAGTTAGCTACTTTTGCAGCAAGATGTGTAGAAAATGAAATTCTGATGCATTTGAGATCGCTTAAAAAGACCCGCAAGGATGTATCCTTGCATGACCCTATCGGTACGGACAAGGAAGGCAACGAAATTACTCTTATAGATATACTTGGCTCGGAAGCCGACGACGTCATCAAAGAAGTCGATTTGAAGATTGAAAAGAGCAAAATCTACCGCAATCTCGATATTCTGGATGAACGTGAAAAGGAAGTCGTCGTCGGACGCTTTGGGCTGGATACAGGCGGTGAAGAACGGACACAGCGGGAGATCGCCAAGGATCTCGGTATCAGCCGCAGTTATGTGTCACGGATAGAGAAGCGAGCGCTGATGAAGCTGTATCATGAGTTCTATAAGGCGAAGCGGTGAGGGATCGAGGGCCAACAGCAAGTAAAGGCTCTGAAGAAAGTACTTGAACAAATTGTATTTTGTCTCAAAGAAATATAAATCACCTTAAAAAAGCATTTGTTTATTGCGCTCCCATCTGCTCTGAGTAGGTGGGAGTTTGATTTACGGTTCTACCAATAGCAGTTCTATAGTAATTGACTCTCCAAAAAAGAAAGCTCACTGAGATACCGGTCTGCCAATACTGGTGTTTTGTTTATGATTGATTACTTATAGTGCCCTCCGATTTTACCTGACCGGTCCTTAAGCAATCCGGAATCTGTAAAGGATGCAGCTCTACCAATAATCGCATCACCGTACTTGTTTTTGAGGCGGTCTGTCGCCCGCTCTAGCTCGCGGAGACGAGGCCGGGACTCAAACATCGTCAATTGGTATTGATCCTCATCAGTGAGCGTTGAGAGGCTAACACCTACGCTACGTACCGGCTGTCCGTCCCAGTGCCGCTTGAATAACGCGACAGCCGCTTCATACACCAGATTAGTGGCATTGGTAGGATCGCTCATTACACTTTGCCGGGAAAAGCCTGTGCGGGCATCAAAGTCCGCTCCCCGGGCACCGACAGATACCACTGCTCCATTTACCTTATGTCGGCGGCAGCGTCGGCACACCAGCTCGCAGAGCTCCAGCAGCACCGTCTTGATCTCTGATAATGTCCGGTAATCCCTGGGCAAAGTCATTTGATGCCCTACGCTCTTGGGAGGCACCTCATGCGTGTGCTGGTTTACCGGGCTATCATCAATGCCGTTGGCTATCCGCCAGTACAGCTCAGCGTCTATATCGCAGTTTTTACGAAACTTTTGCTTCATCCCCCACTTCAGCTCAGCCAGCTCCAGTTGAGCCACATGACCGATTGTTACAAGACCCATACTATAGAAATGAGTGGACATACGGCGACCAACCATGAATAAATCACTGATTGGCCGGGGCCAGAGCATTGACGGCAGCAGTTCTGGAGTAAGTGTAAATATTCCGTTTTCGTTTTTTTTGGCCCAAAGGTCGCATGCAATCTTTGCGGCAACTTTGGTTTTTCCGATCCCCACCCTCACGTATACCCCGGTCTCCTGCCGTACTTTGTTCTGTATGGCCGTGGCAATCTCTATCGGGCCACCGAATAATGTGCGGCTGCCTGTCACATCAATAAATTGTTCATCAATGGAGTATGGTTCAACTTGATCGCTGAATGACCGCAGAATCTCTGTGATCTGAGCTGATACATCTATATAGCGTTGCATGTGTGGCCGTACAATGATCACCTCTGGACACTTAATCAGAGCCTCCCTTATCGTCTCGGCGGTTGTAATCCCATAGCTTTTTGCAATTGGGCAAGCCGCCAATACAATCCCGCTCCTGCGTTCTGGATCTCCAGCCACGATGAGTGGCTTTTTGCTAAATTGAGGATTCGCCGCCTTCTCCACAGAGGCGTAGAAGCTTTGGCAGTCGGACAGCATAATTACACGATCTTTAGGCATGACGTTTCTCCCGAACCGGCTGCCATGACAGAATGTTTGCTGACAGAAATACACGGGCCGATCCAGTAGTCAGACATGTGGCACGGATACGGTCTTCACGAATTCCGTTAACCTCAATCTTCCGCTGTGTGAAATTCCCTGCTTTATCCTGATATATAATTTCAACAGTTTGACCAATGTGCATTTGCATTTGATCGCCTCCAAAAATAAGAACGTTTGTTTGTATTATAACCGCACTAGGAATTTTTAAGCAATGGGAAATTAATACTTCGTTCGTATGTGTTCTCCTATACTTTTTGTATAGGTGGTAGTAAGATAAGAATAACAAAAGAGAGGCGGCGGTAAGGATGGGAAACTATCACAAGGTAAAGTATCTAGAACTTAACGAAACAGATTCCTATAAGGTAAAAGCTTTGGCTGCCAATATATTGGCTAATGGTTGGAAAGGCGCCCCTATCCTCTTCGTTGAAGGTACTGGTCTTGTGACAGGTAGCCATCGTGTCGCCGCTCTGCGTATGCTGGAAGAACGTTACGAGGAAACCTTCGAAAATGCAATTTCCGCCGTTCTCAATGCCGATATCGCTCTAGATGTTTCTAATATCGTGAATGCATATTGTGAAAAAAACGAAATGAGTTGGGAAGAAATTGATTTCAGTTCAATCGGCGATATCTTTGATGGAACTGAGGTTGAGCAATATAAAACTGAAATCGCGGAGTGGTAGAAGTGAATGAACAATGGACAGGAACAGGAGTCTGGGCTGGCTGGCGCTTGACAACTGACCACGCTGCCAGTAATCATGGACAACCGGTGCTTGTTGATCCAGACGGAAAAGCATATGGTCCTGGGGATATCAGACGGCCAGAAAGATCATTTACGCAGGCGGATCTTTCCAGGGCACTTGGAGTCACTCCTGGAGCAATTTCAGACCGGATAAGACGGGGGACTCTCCCTCCCAAAGACGATCCCCGGGGATGGAGATATGAAACAATTAAGCATCTCCTCGAATAGAACGGAGCGACTAGAGAGTATGGATGAGTTAATCGAGGATTTTCTAACATATAGAATTGCTTCAGGTATTAGTTTCAAAATGCAAGTCTTGACAAAATCATACGCCAAACTCTTTCTACAATGGTTATATGAACATCACATCTACAACAAAGAAGAAATCACTCAAAAAATCTGTGTTGAGTACATCGCCTATCTATATACCCGTGATAAGCGTTCCGCTGGATCTGGGAAGCTTAGTAAAGCAACGATACGAAAACATATTGATTTCCTTCAGGCGCTGGGTGTATATCTGATTTCACAAGGTCGTCAAGATAATATTGCCGCTCACCTTGTAAGACCGGTTCTTCCGAAGCGATTGATTAAATCTTTAAAAGTTGATCAGATAGATTCTTTACTCTCCGCCGTAGATAGGATTAGAAATCCTAAAACTAGATTGATATATCGCTGCCTTTTTACGCTTATTTTAGATACTGGCTTACGTATCCACGAGGCACTATGGCTTCAAGAAGTGAATGTTAATTTCATCAGTCACTATATAACCATAATCGGTAAGAACGATAAGCAACGTATGGTGCCTTTTAGTGAGGAAACAGGTTATTTGTTAAAGAGCCTTCCAGTAAAAGACTTTTACTTCTGTAGCAGGGGTTCTGCTCCTCTCAGCGACAGCTCAGTACGCGCAGTAATGAGTTCGATCAAGAAAGACAATCCTTCTGTCTTCTCAGGTATAAGGCTGAGCCCTCATACATTGAGACACACTTTTGCACGCCAATGGATTGTATCTGGAGGCGACCTTTATAGTCTTATGCAAATCCTCGGACATTCGGATATAAAGATGACAGAACGCTACTTGTTTTTGGACGAAGCAGACATAACCGCAAAACATGCTCAACATTCTGTATTAAATAAACTGTTAAAATCCCCGCTAATCACTTAAAGATTGACGGGTTTTTTTATGCCCAATACTTCCCTGCCCTTTCCTCTACCATAGGCATTTATAATTAGGTAGAGGTGAAACCATGTTTATAAGTCCTATGCTGCTGCAGACGGCTCCTGGGCCGTCCTCTCGCAGCGATAATATATATGAGCCAAAGATAGACGGTCACCGTTTAATCTATTCTCAAGATTCAGAAGATGTCCATTTGTATACCCGTCATAACAACGAATGCACGCGGCAATACCCGGAGATCGCTAACTATGCCTTTCCTTACGACATAGATCTTGATGGGGAAATTGCGTGCATTGATCCTCTTACTGGTGCAGTTGACTTTGATTCTGTAATGTCACGATTCCAGGCGCGCCGTTCCGATACTATCCGCCGGCTTACCAAAGAGCTTCCGGTAACTTACGTCATTTTCGATATTCTCCGCTATAAAGGCGAAGATCTCCGCAATCGGCCGCTAATGGAACGTAAGGCTATCCTCCGGGAAATCACTTTGCCTAACGCACACTTTGGCGTAATACCGTACATTGAGGGAGCAGGTGAGGCATTATTTGCTCAGATGCAAGCACGGGCCATGGAGGGGATTGTTGCTAAGCGAAAGAATAGCGTTTATGAGACTGGACGCCGCTCCCACGCTTGGCAGAAGGTCATTAACTGGACCTATACAGAGGTTTATATCACGGGATATAGAAAGCAGGAATTTGGCTGGATGGCGGCGGTGCCCGGTACATCCGGCAAACTGCGTCCGGCTGGAGTAATTGAGCTTGGTGTGTCACCACTCCATAAGCAAGCCTTCCGAGGTGTAACCCCGCAGCTCGTAACTGGTGAGGATAAGGAGTTTGTACATCTGGAGCCTCGGCTACGTGCCAAGGTAAGAATGCGTAACTGGACCAAATCCGGCATGCTGCGGAGTCCGGTTTTTACAGAGTTTATCTTATAACAACAATAACCCGTCAGGCTTAAGGTTGACGGGCTATTTTAGATTTCAATCGGGGGTATCGTTTGAAGGTTTATGAATAAGTTCGCCAGTCAATTTGCTTTGATGATAATCGAACCCAGCTAATTCTACCGCCTCTGGCCACGATATGCCGTGTTTGTAAATAGTCGCGGCAGTCGGAGAATAGCCTGCTCGGCTATATTCAGTTGTGGTCAACATTTTTCCGGCTGAAATAAAGGTTTGACGTAGGGAATGTATCATTTGATCGACCTGTAATTCTTTCGGATTGTATCGTCTATACTCAATACCAGCCGCCTGACAAGCAGCTTGAAAAGACTGATACCTCTTTAAAATGGTCATGTACGATGGCTTTAGTTTACTCTCTTTATATTGTTGTATTGTCAAAGAATCTCCGTACATTCTGGATGCTTTTTGTAATACTCTTATGATTTCTTCGTCTGAATACGCAACTTTTCCTCTTTTATTCCCACCTTCCTTATTTTTGCTGGGATTAGCCAAAAACATAACTCCCGCTAAATTACAAGCAGTCTCAAAAGATCCGAATCTAGAAACAATTGCATCAGATGTTGGTTTAGATTTTGATTTATTGTATACTGCCTGGTTCACAAATCCATTCTCTGACTCAACCTTTTTTATTTGAGCATAGATTTCATCGTTAGTATATACTTGATTGGGGCTACTTTTTAAGCCAGCAACATGCAATGCTTTTATTAAACTACCATAACGGAGTATCGACTCCTCATTGATCTGCTGCAGTAAAAAGATGAATTCCTCTTCGGTCGCCTCTCTAATATTCATCGTATTTGCTCCTTACATTTGTTTTCTTTTCATCGCCAAATAACAGAGTTCATAAATGAAATTTTGTGTATCGTTTGGGAATTGATCAAGATGCATGGTTGTCACCCTCGTATGTAACTTTTATCGTGAAGTATTCCTATATCAGTCACATGGTAACACGATTCCACTAAAATGACCGTAATAAAACCCCGCCATTATACTGACGGGGTTATTTATCGCCATTCAACAAACATATAGTATCATTTTCCTATTCCTGCTAAAATATTCTCATAATCTAACAAAGGAGCAAAACGAAAAAAATGTTTAAAACTAAGAGATTACTCTTTTTGCTGGTAGTTGTTTTTTCCTTATCTTCTATACCTTTCAGAAATGTAACAGCCGAGGGAGCAAAGATTGAAGCAGAGGTAACTGCGGTGACGGATGGTGATACCTTTACCGTTAAAATGCCCGATGGCAAAAAGGAAAAAATCCGACTGCTGCTCGTTGATACTCCGGAGACTAAGCACCCTGATAAACCGGTACAACCGTTCGGACCTGAGGCGAGTGCTTACACCGCAAAAATTCTCAAGGGTAAAACTGTTGAACTTGAATTTGATGTCGCGGAAAGAGACAAATATGGACGTCTGCTAGCATACGTGTACATAGGCGACAAAATGCTAAATGAAATGCTTTTGGAAAAGGGATATGCAAGAGTCGTAATTTATCAACCAAATGTTAAATATGTAGATGAGTTCAGAGCCATCCAGAAAAAAGCACAAGCTGCGAAATTGGGGATTTGGAGTCTTGAAGATTACGCAACTGATAAACCAAAAGCTACGCCAAAACCGACAACTAAGCCAAAGGCAACAACTAAACCAAAGGCAACAACTAAACCAAAAGCAACAACAAAGCCATCGGCCACCAAAAAGCCAGCAGCAACACAGAAACCGACTGAAGATGTGTATTACAAAAATTGTTCCGCTGTACGAGCAGCTGGAGCAGATCCAATCTACGCCGGCGATCCCGGGTACTCCAGAAAGCTTGATCGAGACGGCGATGGAATCGGATGCGAATAAAAAATACCCTGTCAGTTTAATCACTGACGGGGTTTCGTTTTATTTTTGTAACTCTTTTAATACTGTCCCAAGGTCGGCGGTATACTTGGTCTACCTTAAGCTTATCTCTGTACGCATAACATCACGAGTTAGTCCAAAGCGTTCCTGGTACCCCCGGCAAAAGATTTAATAATATACCAAAAATTCCTCCTGTTCATCCGCCAGCATCCTGATATTCCGCTGCTTCAGCTCTTTTTGCAACTGATAGGTATCCTGAGTAATTCTACGCTGTATGGCTTGACCGGCCATTAAATAGGCGCGTTTAAGGATGTTGCCTGAATGTTCGATCTCCTTCAGGCTCTTGCTAACCATTGTTTCTATATGCGGCAGTAAAATGAGATCCCTGATCATCTCGCGCTCATCATTAGTGAGCATCTTACTGCCGGTGGTCTTCTCCTCTTCTTTCGCTCATACTGTTCTACATGATCTGTTAGTAACATCTTTGATTTCCATCGTTCATTCGCATCTAATTTACTCAAGATATGTCCACCCCTCAATGATACAACCAGTAATCCATGTTAGTTTCACGCCTGGCGCTCTGTGCGCCTCCCTACGGCGCTGTACCATACGGCGTGTAACTTTCTCAGCCCTCGATAATTGCAGCCGTCTCAATGGCTTTGCCTGCTTCCCATACTATATAATTCTCTGCCGCCAGCACTTTAAAACCTTTGATTATTTCCGCAGGCCGCCGCCCTCTTAATCGCCTCAGCTCTGGTAGAGTCGGTATCCGTCTGAAATGATACCGGAACTGAAATATAATCCGCAGCAGCTTACGCGGGGTATCATCAAGTATAGCGTTTTTCCGCCACTGTCTGCCAGGCGAGGATGCTCCCTGCCCAAAACACGCGCGGCGCGCCAGTGGTCAGACAAGTAGCTCTTACACGTCCATCACGTACTCCCTTAACCTCTATCTTCCTCTGTGTAATCTCCCGGCTTTGTCCAGTATATGATTTCAATGGTTTGGCCGATGCTCATTTTCATGTGATCGCCTCCAAAAATAAGAACATTCGTTTGTATTAAAACCGCACTAGGAATTTTTAAGCAATGGAATTTTTTTTGTTCTCGTTATTGTTCGGTTGTGTAACACAACCATTTATAGTATATTTAATTCACAGCAATCGATAACGGAAACCAATAAGCCGGATACGCCGGATGAGGATAAGGGAGTGCTAAATATGGCCGAGGTTAAAGTAGACGGAGTAATGTACAAGTTGCCTGAAGATTTCACCGTTGTGAACATGGGCGAGACTACTTATTACGTTTCACCTGAAGGTAACAGATATGAATTAATCAAAAGTGGCTTCCAGGCGATGAATGACTGTCCATTTCTCGAATATAAACACCACACTGGATACACTAATCGCGTGCCGATCGAATCTGTAGAACCAATTGAAAAACCTAAAGTTAAAATCGGCTTAGCATGGGAACTTTCACACAAGCTTTTAAAAATGCTGATGGATGGTGGGAAATTGGTTTCAGACCATGAAGCCAAACTTGAAATCATAGATGCCGAGTTTGAGAAGTATGGAGATGCTGATTTAAAAAAATACGTGCTACCTCAGATCAAGGAAGTTATCTCTGAATACAAGCGCACCGGGATCTGGAACTTACCACTACTGGGAAAGTAGTACCGCCCCTAGAATACGTTGGAGCCGCGTGGCTTGCTCGTTACTTGGGCGATACCACTCAGCAAAACGTAACCAAGACCGCTAAGGCTATGCTATCTCCGGGTTATCGTGGCAAGGAAAAACGATTCCCACGTCCTGATGCAGTCGAAGAGGGGCGGCCACTATGGTTAAAGGAACGTTGGGTACGTGATGAATTATAATGATGGATCGTGTCTGTCGTTCATGCGTGAATGTGTTTCAGGGTGGTCCCCGAGCCTACCACTGTCCAGATTGCCGAGCAAAGCGTCAACGGCAGACCAATGCAGAATATAGAAAACGAAAACAACAAGGCGACATCCGGATACTTGGAAGTATTGATACGTGTGAACGCTGTGGTAAAGACTACAAGGTTAGCGCTGCTCTTCAACGATTTTGTGAGGAATGCCAGCCAATTCACTCACTTGAATACGATCGCGACACCGCCATCGTTTTCTATCACGAAAACACCCTATCGCACTTTAAAATCTCGTTATAATGCTGGGACTATTTCTGATCCTGACGGGTTTACATATGTAGGAGATCCTTACTGGTTTGAGCTCCCTACCATGCGAAAAAGAAGCCCCCCGCCGGCACACAAGGTTGCGAACCAAACCTTCAGATTCATCATGGGGTAAAGTAAAAAAAGGAGGATGGGTACATGCATGTCCCACCATATGGTTACAAAAAAGAAGGCAATTCATTAGTTTCAAATCCTTATCAAGCAAAAGTCGTTAAGTTAATCTATGAACTCGGCGCTTTGGGCTTAGACCCAGAACTTGATGTTCAGCCCCTGTTGAACGAAATGCTTGTTCCGAAAAATGAGACTAAGGGGTACGTTATTGAGGACCATTGGGATACTATTATTGCCAAGGGAAAAGAAATGTATCAGCAGAGGCTAGAGGAAAAAAAGAAGAATTCAAAGTATCTTTAAATTCAAGAAAGGAGGATATCACATGGATAGATTTGAAAAACTATCTAAGAATAAATACCGCTTAATCGCAGAAAAAATTGAGGGTGGTAGGAGAATTCGACAGTACAAAAACCTTACTTTAGAAAATCCAACCCAGCAAGAATTGAACATATTGGCGATGGAATGGGAGAAGGAATGCGCTCAAAATAATACGTCTCAAGCTTCTGAAAAATAACCTTGCCTAAAGAGACTCAAGGGGATAAGACAGGAAATAGTCAGCCAACCTTAAATGGTCGGCTGGCTTTTTTTGTATCCAATACTGGACCAAATCTGGTATGCTGCAGAGTCCAGTGTTTAGGAATTTATACTATAACGAAAAAAGCCCGCCGACCAACTAGTTAGGTTGACAAACTTTCCGATTAATTTTTGAATACGTCACAAGATAACAATAATTAACCCTAGGCTGAGAAACTGTGCCAACGGCACGGAACGCTGAACCGCTAAAGACAGTAACCTTCTTCCCCACAGGTATAGAAACACAAAAATGCACATCAAAAATAGTACTACTACCGCTCGTTCCACCCCGATACCCAGTCCAATCAACGTCACCAGTTTCACGTCACCGGCTCCGAGAGATGAGGGGCTGATCATAAAGATCAGGAATAACACTTCTATGTTAGTTTCGCGCTTGGCGCTCTGTGCGCCTCCCACACTATATTATGCTCTGCAGGCCGCCGCCCGCTCAATCGTCGCAGCTCCTGGATTTTCGGCATCCTCTTGAGTGATACCGGAACTGTGAGATTATTCGCAGCAGCTTACGCGGAGTATCATCAAGCAAGCCGCTGCTTCTGGACAGGAAGCCACGACAAGATACTGGCTTCCAGAAATAAGCGTAGTGCACCCGTGGTCAGGCATATAGCCCGGATACGGCCATTGCGGATACCATTAATTTCAAATTTACGCTGCGTGATTTTGCCCGTTTTCCAAATATACGATTTCTACAATTTGACCAATGTGCATTTGATCGCCCCCAAAAACAAGAAAATACCTTTGTTCACTCTTTATATAGAAATACCCTGCCAATGGCAGGGTATCGGTGATTCCAATCTGGATATTTAGGTTAATTGAAATAGAATCTTTTTCATTCTTTTTTGAAGAAATTTTTAACACCATCATAAACTACAATTAATCCAATAATTAATGCTAACGTTCTGACGATTAGTTCAACAATCAAAAGGTTACCCAGTATACTTGAAACATCATAACCTTGCCTTGTAATAATTACTGGTGAAAACATAATTAGTAGTCCTAGTAAAATGCTTGCCAAAAGAAACTTATTATTTTTATACATCTTCAGTCTCACACCACCTAGGTAAAATAATTATGATAAAATCCTTTTATACTTATGAAAAATAATTAGAGAATATTCTTAATGACAAATTCAGTTTCTTAATTTTCAGTATTACAATTATTTTAACATGAAGTGGTACTTTTTTAAGGAATAGTTAGTTAGTTTTTTAAACAAATAAATGTATAAAGAACAAAAAAAACCTATTAAAAGGTATAAAGTTTAAAGATGTTTACCTCCTCTTGGTTTGATGACAAATGTAATATTTTACATTTATATTTTTCATTTTTAATCCAGATAAATCATTACCTATCCAAGCAAAAGTAAAAACAATAGAAAAAAAACATGAAGGATCACTTTACTATACGTTCTTCATGTTTTTTTATTGTTCATTTCTACCAAATAAGATCCCCAGGCTCATGAGTAGTATAGTATAGGTTTGTATTTCCGGTAGCGCTTATCCCAATATTCAAGACACCGCCGACACTAATCCCAAAATTACCAGTAACTGACTGAATAACGCCATTATGATAAAACTTTCCACTTACAATATAATGAATTTTACTAGCATTTTCTAAATTAACATAAATAGTACCGTTGAAGACCTTTGCGGTGTTGTTGTTTATCGGATTCAAAGTTGTGTTAAGAATTTTTACTATGCCATGAAAAGAGCCGCTCTCACTAGTTTCGCAGTAAAACTCCAAAGAAGGTCTATAGCCGTTAAATTCTAAGAGCTGTTTAGATAAAGTTCTAAAAGTTGCTAATCGAGCCACGTTTGATCTACTCTCTTCGGTATTTCCAGCCCCATAATTATTAATTAATATACTGGAAGCCTCATCTTCGGTAATACCTTGCTTTTCAGCCATACGTGAAACCAATTCATCAAATGTTAACACTTCACTTACAATTATATCATCGGACAAATTTTCAAAACCTTTTTGAAGATCAATAGTTTGAACAGCACTCTCTACAGGAGATACAGTCTCACTTGTAACATTAGCCGTTTCACCATATACAGGTAAGCTCGCTGTCAACAAAAATCCTGCTGTCAAGCTAGCAGCAATACTTCTCTTTAAATTCAAATTACTCACTCTCCCTTTCATTTTTGGAATATTTTAACTATATTTTAAAAAACAACGATATTCAAGTATTTTTTGTTAATTGTTATTTTTTTGGATTTTCTTATTCATTTATTTGTAACATAATCTCTTTTTTTGCTTTAATTGGGAATAAACTAGATACTAAAAATAGATGTTAAATATAAAATCACCTTGATTGTCTAAGGTAAAAAAACGACTACCTCTTAAGTGAATGTAGTCGCACCAACAAGTAAACCAAAAGCAACAACAAAGCCATCGGCCACCAAAAAGCCAGCAGCAACACAGAAACCGACTGAAGATGTGTATTACAAAAATTGTTCTGCAGTTAGAGCAGCTGGAGCAGATCCAATCTACGCTGGCGATCCTGGTTACTCCAGAAAGCTAGATAGAGACGGTGATGGAATCGGATGCGAATCAAAACCACCCGTCAAACGGGTGGTTTGCTCTGAGGCTATAAGCCTCTGGTGCCGGCTAGCGTCTAAAGGCGCTGGCTTTCACTTCGTTCAAGCTACTATGCCTTTGCCTCTTTTGCCTACCCCTGAAGGGGTGCTTGGACTACCGGCTACCCCTTAAAGGGGTTTTCGTACTCTTTCACACTCAGCTTATCCAGCGCAATATCGTGACTTTCCTGCTCTTGGATGTATTTCTTAATTGTTGCCTCGTTGAGTCCTACGGTGCTTACGTAATAGCCTTCCGCCCAAAAATGACGATTTCCATACTTATACTTTAAATTTGCATGCTTATCGAAGATCATCAGCGCACTTTTCCCTTTTAGGTATCCCATAAAACTAGATACACTCATTTTCGGTGGGATACTGACCAGCATGTGGATATGATCTGGCATGAGGTGTCCCTCGATAATCTCTACCCCTTTATAGCCACAGAGTTGCTTTAGGATATCACGGATACTTTCCTTGTATTGATTGTAGATCACCTTTCGTCTATACTTTGGGGTGAATACGATATGGTATTTGCACATCCATTTGGTGTGTGCCATACCTTCTCTGGCTTGTGCCACAAAAAACCACCTTCTCCTTTCGTTATACATAGTAGCTTGAACACTCCTATTATAACGCTCGCATCAGGTGGTTTTTTGCTATAAGCATCACTACACCACCCGCATAGCAGGTGGTTTTTTGTTTCGCACGCTTCACGTACTCAACTGGCTAAAGCCATAATAAAAAATACCCTGTCAGTTTAATCACTGACGGGGTTTCGTTTTATTTTTGTAGATCTTTTAATACTGCCCCAAGGTCGGCGGTATACTTGGTCAACCTTAAGCTTATCTCTGTACGCATAACATCACGGGTAAGTCCGAATCGTTCTTGGTATCCCCGGCAAAAGATTTTGTAATACAAGATAAAATCGTCTTGTTCATCAGCAATAAACCGGATATTTCGCTGTTTTAGCTCCTTTTGCAGTCGGTAGGTATCCTGCATGATCTGGCGCTGTATGGCTTGCCCAGCCATTAAATAGACACGCTTAAGTATGTTGTTGAAGTGTTCGATCTCCTTCAGGCTCTTGCTAACCATTGTATCTATATGTGGCAGCAAAATGAGGTCCCGTATCATTTCGCGCTCTTCATTCGTGAGCATTTTACTGCCGGCTCCCTCGTCCTTATCCCTCTGATCGTACTGATCAACATGATCGGTACGTAGCACCTTAGTTTTCCGCCGCTCATTGCCATCCAATTTACTCATTTATGTACTGCCCCCTCAGTGATTCATCCAGTAATCTATGTTAGATCCACGCCGGGCGCTCTGTATGCCTCCCTGAGGCGATGTATCGTACGGTACGGTACGTTACGTTCCCACCCCTCAATTATTACGGCCGTCTCAATAGGTGCAGACGACTCCCATAGTATATATCGCTCCGCTGCCAGCGCTTTGAATCCCTTGATTATCTCCGCAGGCCGCCGCCCGCTCAATCGTCGCAGCTCCTTAATGTTGGGCATCCGTCTAAAATGATACCGGAACTGAAAAATGATCCGTAGCAGCTTACGCGGGGTATCGTCAAGCATACTGCCGTCCCTGCACCAGTTGCCACGACAGTATGTTGGCTGTCAAAAAGATGCGGGGTGCTCCAGTAGTCAGGCAGGTAGCTCGTAATCCGCCCTCAAGTATGCCGTTCACTTCGATCTTCCGCTGCGTAATCTTGCCCGCTTTATCCAGGTATATAATTTCGATGGTTTGGCCGATGCTCATCTTCATGTGATCGCCTCCGGGCTTAAGTAAGAACATTTGTTTGTATTATATCTTCGTTAAGAAGGATAGGCAATAAATTAATCATCTCTACTATTTTCCAATCAATAATGGGTGTTATTTCCTATTTTTTCATATTTAATAATACTTATGTATCATTTTTATTTTTCTTCCTTTTTCTACTATTTTCCCCTTACTTTTCACTATCCTTTGTGTAAAATTGTCATATCGATTAAGTTTGTACATTTAACTTTATCGAAAAACTTTAGTAGGAGTGATTATTTTGAAAAGAAATGTCAAGAAAATTACATCTTTGTTGTTTGGTTTTACTTTATTATTCAGCTCATTTAGCACCTTTGCCTCTGCTGCTCCTAGTAATTCCAGTATTATATTGGATAATAGTTCAGGAATTATTAGTCCTGCAGGAATTTCTAATATATCACCGTATGATTTAGCCCAACTAGCTTTAGCAAATACAGGTAATTTTGGATACCTGAATGATACCGTTCCTTCGTCTACCGTCCATGAAGCAGCACAGATTTTTGTTGGGCCTGGCTCAACAGTGAAGTTGGAATCGGGAGGTTTTTGGTACTACAGTAAAGATGGTTTAAGAAGAGTAAGAACTGGTGCAAAATACTTAATCGCATACCAAGCGAATTTTGAAAAGTTTTCTCAGACAGGGTACAATGGTTTTCATCAAACATCGAATTATCATGTTAATGTAGCTAATATTGATTAAAATCACTCCTAAACAAGATATGAATGGAGATTGTTATGATTCGTCCGATTCTCAAAGAAGCTCACTTTTATGAAACGCCTGAAGAAAACAAAGATTTTTGCGTATCAGTTGTTCTAGATGTTGGATCAGAAGAAGTGCATGGTACTGATCAATTCTATGCTACGGTAGCAAATGCTAATGGACTCAGAGATTTTTTTATTGGCGAAATTGTAGTTCCTATTCGTGGTTTACTTCTTATCAAATCTTTTGACATCTCATTAATAAAATCTGAAATCCAAAAAATTTTGGACAAATGTTCTAAAGACACTTGGGAGGAAACGGCTAAATCAATCAACAGATATTTCCCTTGGGAATTTGACGAGATGAAATGGAAGTGAGTAGTGAGCAGATGTAAACAAAGAATAACCCGTCAGGCTTAGCCCGGCGGGTTATTTTATGTATGCTCTAAATTCAAATCGTTCACGCATAAACCAACGGCCAGCAATCTTAACAGAGTCTGGAATAAATCCCCCGACTAAGCCGCCGTAATCTATTAGGTGCCCGATTGGGTCCGGATCTTCCCGGTACCAGACTGAGACTTTGGATTGCGCCAGGGCTGCAGCTAGGAAGTCTGTATCGCTCTCCAAGACTTTGTATATAGTGCTCAAGCAAACCACTCCTATGTATAATAACGAATTTTGAGGGTTGCTCCCTTCCCTTTAGGCGGCGCCTCCAAAATTATGTCAATGGGCTTTTTATAATCATACATTGCTTTACAGCATGAGGGCATGCTATGACTAGGTCCAGGATAACCACCAAGTTCTCGGTGCACATCACCAGAAATAATATCTGCATACTCCGCACCGGCATTACGCGCTCCATCTATCTGCCGTTTAACTTCCCTTCTGAAATCCTCAAGCGAAAGATTCCCAGCCATGCAACCCATCTCCTTATATCAAAATACACCATCAATAATGGAAAGGTACGGTGCTTCCGTATAATCTTAATATAAACGAATTTACATATTATGTATGTGTCTAAAGAAAGAATCTTTCCGGAGCAAAGAAATAACCCGTTCATAACGGCAGGGTACAGAGTATTCGTTGGATGCATTCCTGCGTGTTGGGGATAATGTGTACATACCAATCTTCCGATAATACAGGTTACTTTTTTTTATAGGGACATATGTTTTAACCTTGAGTTTTTTTCAAACAACATTCCCTACAAACATATAGATTATAATCTTTGTCCGGAATGTCCGGAATAATCTTGTTTCAAATTAGCCATAATACTGATATAATCATTATAAATTCCGGTTTTGTCCGAATAAGGAGGTACACATGCGTTCCGACTATATAATAAAATTAATTGACGCATATAATGAAAATGATCGTGAGAAGTTCAGAAAAATCATACTTGACCTAACAGACGAGGAAGAGAAAAAAGGGAACATTCAGCTATCGAATAAAATACTCGCTGCATTAAATAAAATGGATTCAAATGACTCAAATGACTTATCAGAATCACAAAAAAAATCCGAACCTATGTTCTCTACCTCTTCCGGTTTGACAATGTTCGAACCCTCAGGAATATATTCACCCAAAGATAAATCATCGAATAATAATTTAATTGATTGGCATTTCCCAGAGGAGATTAGTATGGATGAAATATTTCTAAGTGATTCAATTTCTGAGCAACTAAATAACATTCAATTAGAGTATTCAAGTCGAGCAAAATTAGAAAAACTTGGACTAAAAGCAGAGAACAGATTACTTTTATGCGGCCCTCCAGGTTGTGGAAAAACATCAACTGCCTTCTCTTTATCTAAAAAACTGAATATTCCTATTGCATATGTAAGACTGGATAGTCTTATATCATCACTTTTAGGTCAAACTGGCACAAATATCCGCAAAATTTTCGACTCCGTCATTGGTAAAGATGTTATATTATTCCTAGATGAATTTGATGCTATTGCTAAGAAAAGAGATGATAAGCATGAACTAGGAGAACTTAAACGAGTAGTGAACAGTTTACTGCAGAATATTGACACTCTATCAGATAGCGTCTTTTTAATCGCTGCAACGAATCATGAAAAATTATTGGATTCCGCTGTCTGGCGACGATTCAACACAACATTATTTTTGGAACTCCCAGATTTCAATTTAAGGAAATGTTATTTCGATAATCAAGTTCACAAATATAATATTCGAATAAAGGCCGATTCTAAAAAAATCTCAAATTTCACAAAAGGTTTCAACTTCTCCGATCTTCAAGAAGTCATCAAAAAGACTGTTAAAGACTATAGTTTCCATCAACACAAGGAAGAAGTAACTACAAATGACTTCATAAAAACTATCATCAATATGTTAACTTTCTACAATAGAGACTCATTGAGTTCAGAAGATTTACAAAAATTAAAAACGAATGGATTGACTTTACGGGAAATATCCGAAATAACCGGAATTCCTAAATCAACAATATCAGATAGGTTAAAGGAGCTGCAGCTAGTTGAGTGAGGAAGATAAACGGGCTAAATCTAAAGATAAAAATCCAAAATCTCATTTTTGGATTTCAGACAACGAAGTAGATTCAGTTGAAGCTAAACCAATGGCTATTCCTGAACCAGTTGACGTTGAACATGATAAGCATGGCGCTTTATTAAATGCAGGAATTATGGGCATAAAAAAATTTCATGCAAAACAAAAAACACCAATCTCTGATGAAGTAGTTATATTCAAAGTGGAATTGGCAGATACTGAGGTCGTTGATGCACGAGGAGGACACGAACTTCTTTTTGAGAAAAACCACCTTAAAATAAATTCAATAAAAAAGTCAAATGTTGCTATTGTCTCTGCTACTCCTGCAATTCTTGAAAATTTACAAAGAAAGTTAAACTCTTACACACGTACAAATGGAAAGTCACAAGGTTTCTTTCAGTATTTTAAATCCTTTTCCAATTATGATGGAAGTGAGAAAATTAATGTTGATATTGCTCACGAGGATCCATCTGAGGAAATTGAAACATATGATGTTCAGATTACGTTAGTTCCAAATTTAGCATTTAGTTTTTATGAGAAGATGCTGAAGTATTTATCTGAAGAAATTCATGAAAAAAACGGGGAATTAATTGATACCATTTTCCTGCAAAATAATACACCAATTATCAGAGCCATACTACCTTCTAGTGGCTTAGAACAACTATCCGATCAAGAAATCATTCTTGGTATTGATAACACTGTTTTTTTCAAAGCTAAAACTAGAGGAGGTGGTCGTACTCAACTAGACCTTGACGACACTATCGTTAATTTCAGTGTACCTCCAACCGAAATGCCTATAGTTTGTGTTCTAGATGATGGAATTCAACTGCCACAAAACTTAGTAGACTGTATTGCTGGTAGATTCGTTTGTTCCAATCTCAGCTCTACTCCTTCCTATAATCATGGAACTAAAGTGGCTAGTAGATTGCTCTTTGGTGATGATATTGATATGCAAGTAAAAGATAAAGTACTTGTTCCAAAAGTACGTGTCATTGATGCGATAATTAATGACGGAGTTTCAGCCATAGATGAAACCACTTTAATTAAAAGAATTCGTGAGGCTGTAGATGCTATTAAAGATGTAACAAAAATATTTTGCCTTTCTATGAATAGTCTTGCGCCTTTATCTGGAGATAATGTTTCAAATCTTGGATTTGAATTAGATTCCTTATCTAGAAGGTATAAGATTCAGTTCCTAGTCCCTACTGGAAACCATACATTATGGACTTCTTACTCATCGATATCTGATGTCATTGATGATGATGGTACGAGATTGGCTTCTCCTGGCGACTCATTTTGTGCTCTCACGATAGGGTCAATAGTCAGAGAAGATCATTCAAAGAGCCTTTCTCAGAAATACGATCCTTCACCATTTAGTAGAGTTGGTTTTGGCTTCGCTGGATCAGCAAAGCCGGATCTAGTTTACCCCGGAGGAAACGTATTTACAGAGAATGGACGGATCTTTATATGTGCTAATTCAGCGGCTTATGTGATTACCAAAGACGGATCACTTAGTTTTGACTATGGAACAAGTTTTTCGACTCCAATAGCTGCTCAAGAATTAGCGCTTCTAACTGATTCTTTACCCAATAAAGATTTAGAAATAGCCAAAGCCCTTTTGCTCCACCATGCCGAAGCTCCAAATTTTGATTTATTTGATCAATCGCAGGAATCTAGAGAGTTATTCTCCAAGATTTATGGAAAAGGCGGCGGTAGTCTCTTAAATGCAAAGGATTCTTACAAAGGTCGGGCAACTTACATACGAAAAGGTGTGATGTCCAGACTAACAAAACAGAGAGTTAAGTTTTACATGCCCACTACAATGTCTGCACATTCAAACAAAAAAAAGCCTGCTGTTAAGGTTTCTGTTACGTGCATTTCATTTCCTCCTGTAGATCAAAGTATGGGATATGAGTATCTGAGAGCCTATGTAGATACATCTCTTCATAAGATTAATTCAAACAACAAAATGATGACTGATAATCCTGCCGGCAAAGAAGGACGGTATCAGTGGCAAAACATTCAGCATTTTAGCCGAATACTTAATAGTTTCAATCATGGAGACTGGCAATTATGGTTACAACTGTACACCAAACCAGAATTAGATAACACCGAGGAAGTTGACTACGTGTTAATTGTAACAATTGAAGATTTAACTGCTAATGATGTGGATGTACATGGAGGGATAGAAGTTGAAACTTTAGGCCGCTTCAACTTACTCTCAGAAGTTGAAATTGACAGTGGGAATATTGAAGAATAAAATACATCTATATAAAAGGGAGAAAATGATAATGGAGAATAAAGAAGAGTATGTTTTAATGATGCCGGTAGTTCAACAAGAAGAAACTGGAGAGACTATGTTCTTTCCATCCTCCGCAATGAGTGGAGCTATTCAATCAGTTCCAGTTACTTATGAGGCTTTATCTGGTTTTGCCAAGTCATTTACTGGTTTTGAGATGGATACTATTGAGATTCATGTTAAAGGTGTTGCGAAATCAGGTGGATTCACTCAATTAATTGTCGGTCTTGAAGGCGAGGCTGGTGTAAAGTTAACCCTGAAGAAGAAGGAAGAATAACTAAAATTCACGCTCTTACACTTTTCTTCTACAGATTTTATTTATTACATACTTCATAAAAAAATCGCCCTGCCAGCCTAAGCTAACAGGGCGATTTCGCCGATTTTTCGGACACTCCGGTGCTTCCGAGCAGTGTAGCTTCACATTAACATGATTGTAACAATTTGTAAATCAACAATTTAACGTCACAAAACGAACACTATCAGCCCCAAAGTTAGAAACGGTGCCAGCGGTACGGAACGCTGAACATCCAAAGTCAGAAGCCTTCTCCCTCCCAGGTATACAAACACAAAAATGCACATCAAAGATACTACTACTACCGCTCGTTCTACCCCGACACCCAATCCAATCAACGTCACCAGTTTCACATCACCGGCTCCCAGAGATGAGGGGCTGATCATAAAGATCAGGAATAACACTATCCCTGGGATTAACCCCCATAAATATTCTGGACTACACAGAGTCCTGAATACAAACAAAAATAAAATTGCAGGATATGTTAGTTTATTAGAAATCCGCCGCTCCGTAATATCGGTGTAACTGAACCAGCAACAAAGGATGAGTAAACTTGTTGTCAGTAGCATATTTACTATGGCCATCCTTTATACCCCTAGCTCAGGAAACATCAGTTGCAAGCCACAGAGAATTATCGCTTCCAATAGCGTGAATAAGTTAGATATCATGATTTCCTCCTTTATGAGAGCCCTCACGGTACTCATAAGCAAAACCCCACCGCAACGATGGGGTTAGCTACTTTATTTTAATCTGTCCGTCTCAAATTCTGCACATCATCATACATACTCCCGAAAATTTCTACTTGCTTGGTGATGCAAGTGACCAGGTTATTCATGCCGGACGGATCGGTGGAGATCTTAATTCGATAGTATCCATCGGTAGCATTGACCGAGGTCATATACTTTCTGCCTTGATAAGTCTTTCCAGAATCGGATGTGATCGTCTGCAGGGGCAACTCCCAGGTAGCTGCGTTACGATTCCCACTGGTTTTTTCCAGTTTAATTTTACGTTCCATCTTCCAGTTCGGGTCGTAGAATGTGGCATAGACCTCTGTTGGACCGTTATACTGTCCTCCAATCGGATAGGCCGTCCCTTCCAGACCAGCTGGGATTTTGGTTTCCCAATTCGTGTTATACACAGTCTTCACTTTTAGCTCAATCCCGTAACCGGCCCGAGTAATTCCATTGGCATTCTTCCTTGTTCTATTCGCATAAGGAATGATCTCCCAAGACCCCCGGCTCTCCCGATCTGATTCTTTTGCCCTCTTCAGATCTGTAGCAATACCTTGCTTCGTGTTTACTTCTGCTGATATGGTCAGCTTCTCATTGTAAGAGACAAGTTTATTCTCCCAGATGGGATCGCTGTAATCTGTGTAATACTCCGTATAGAACTGAGTGAGTCCATCTGCTCTCGTGTAGCTTGCTGTGTACGATTTAGTGGGATAGCCTGTAATGACCGGATAAGTTACGTTCCAATCAGCTGCTGCTTCGGGCTGGTTGCATTCGCTGCCGTTTCCGGATGCGCTGGAGGTCACGGTGCAGCCGGTAGTCGCCACATTATTACTCCGGTTCTGATCAACCTTCTCCTTTTCTGGATCTACTGAAACGGTAAGATTATGCGCTCCTGTTGAATGGCCTGTCCACTGAAAAGGTCCAACGGTCAAGCTCTGGCCAGCGGCAAAAGATTTTCTCGTTTCATAGATTTTGTTCGCATTATCGAAAAAACGAATGAGCACATTACTCTGACCATCCGCACTATTATTCTTCACTGCAGCTGTAATACTGCTCTGTCCACCCTTCTGAATCGCCGATGGAGAAGCCGTGATCGATACCGCGATCAAATCCGCTTCCGGAGCTTTGCGTTCAACGGTCCAATAACCCTGAATGGTATTATTCTGGAATGCTGCAGACGGCGATTCAAGTGCTCGGTTCGGATGATTCGGGTTGTTGACGATACCATCCACTTTGATATAGTACTTGCCCGGAGCTTGTCCAATATCAATTTTACCGAGCATGTAATTATATTCTTGACCATTCTTAAGATTTGCCGGTAAGTTCGTGAACATAGAGGGCAACGCAAACTCAGCCGTCAGTGGTCCGCCGATCATCACGTTCGCTGTCATTGGCATTCCCCGGTTGTTTGTATAATCCGATGTAAATCCGTCCGCGCCGTCATAACGAAACCTCATCCACAACTGCCCGGCCTCGGTCAGCGTCAGCTTCATAGGTACATAATCCATTGGCTCATCAACGGCAAGCTTAACGGGTTGGATCGCTGTCCGTCCATAGCCATCATCCATGATAATGTCCACGTTCTCCCCAAGCACATCGGCAATTTCCTTGGCGCTAATGGAGATCGATCCTGCTTCTTTCTCCTGAGATGCGTTTGCCCGGATATATTTCCCATCGGTCAGACTGACAACCTGGCTCAGATCGGGAAAAGCGCCTTTGGGCGCAGCGATCAGGCGGATGTCCCTGTCTGTGTATCCATAACCGGTATATGAAATCGTGAGATTCTGTCCATTCGTGACCTTAAGTTCCGGCCAGGCGCTGACCACATACATCGCACGGTTCACACCCTCACTGACCTTCTGGGTCTTGTCGAACTTGATACCCATGCGAGGAACTATGCCCGAAGTGCGGAGGAAGGGGTGCCATTTCTCTAACTTATAATAAAATTCATGTCCCTCTTGAAATAGAGGATCATTAGCGTTCTCGCTAAACCGTTCTTTGAAATAAGAGCGCTGGTCAGCCGTCAAAGATTGACCTCCCCACACGGAATCGAACAGACCTGCCAACGATTCCTTACTTTTGTAGACCAGACCAAACCCGTTCTCTTTGTTAAAGTCCTTATCAGCAGGCGTCTGCTTAACGCTGAAGGCATCATAGTTAGGGACGATCCGGGTCTGACCGCTTGAGAAGGTATACAGCCCGGCCCATTGGTGCAGCTGCCACGGATTCCCCGATACGCTCTTTTCCAGAGCCGGGACATAACCAGCAAATTGAACCCCTTCTTTCCCGTAATCCCACTTCACAAACTGGTTTAACATTGGTTCGCTTGAATCTGCCGTCACTGCTCCTGTCAGCAGTAGTGACAAACCAAGACAAAGTACGGTAGGCCACATTTTCCTCTTCATATACACATCTCCTTTCAAATTCGGACAACAAAAAGGAGCCTGCTCAAGCAGACTCCTTTTTGTTGATTAGTTATTGCCTTTTCCTGATCAATCCAATTCCCGTGCTAACTTTTGCACCTCTGATAAAGTAGCTGTTGTATCCTTCACACCACCAATGACGATAGCATCATTGGTTACATCACCAAATAATTGTCCCAGATCCTTGTTACCATTACTATCTAAAGCCACTACATAACCTTCCTGTTCATCACGGCCAGGGTAAACTTGCGCAAGCGAGAGAAACCCATTCCCCTTGCCAATCGCATAGGTGTAGCTCTTGCCAGGTACAAGATCAACGGAAGAACCATCAGCTTCATAATACTGACCATAGGCTTCCTTCGGCAGGGTAAAGGATAGTTTCCCGTTCTCTACCTTCATATTGTTCACAAACAAGGTCTTGGCCAGCTTAATATAGCCCGGCTTCCAAGCAAAATCAGTACTGTACATGTTATTCCCGTTTGCCGTTCCCGGAGTTGGTGATGGACTGGGTGAAGGAGAGACCGTGCCGCCGCTTGCTGTCGTAATAGTCACAAGCTTCGTCTGCTGGTTCCAGTCCACTGCCGCCCCCAGAGCCTCGGAGACAAACCGCAAAGGAACATAGGTCCGATTCTGCTGTGCTCTTGCTGGTACATCCAGTTTATGAATGACCGTATCCACGGTCACAGTATCACTGTTCACTTTCATTACAATGTTCTTGCTGTCTTGCTTAATGGTCACGATCCGATTGCTGTACCCTACAGTAGCTCCCAGCGCCTCACTCACAAAGCGAATCGGGATCATTACCCGGTTGCCTTCATCATATGGACGGGCATCCGGAAATTGAACGGTTTTACCGTTCACCTGGACCGATACAGCCACTTGAGCCGCACTGCCTACACTGGCCACCATGCCGAGCATGATCACTGCTGTGAGCACACTACTTAACACTTTATGACTCCGTTTCATTCTGATCACTCCCCGTTTTCGAATTCATTCTTGCGGACATACCTTGAATTAATTGCAATAAATCTTGTACGATCCGGTGCATCTCTGCTTCGCCATTGCGGAGACCTTGCTCATTATCGAGTAGCAGCTGCCGCCACTCTGGACTCCAGAAATACTGGTGCTCGTCCTGATCCAACCGATGAATCGCCTCGCGGATCGCCTCCGACCTGCTGGTCTTATACTTCTCACAATAACGCTCCAGGATATCTTCTGTCGTTTCATCCAGTCGTGTGGGAATGGGTTTACTTTTGGGATTAAGGGATCTGGGACGCCCCATCTGTTTGTGATCCGATGTGGAAGAAGATTGCAAAGAGATCGCCTCCGACTTTTGTTTATACATCAAATATACTGTTATGTATATTAAAAGTAAAGAAATATTTTCCAAATCACTCTCCCCCACTCCCATCTCTCCCTCCCTACCGAAAAAAAGACAAAATAAAAAGCCCCATCTCGGCGCTTGTGAACTTGCTTATTCGTAAAACTTCCCCAATACATTTAATAAATCTTCATCATGCAGCGTTCCCAGATATTTGCCGATTTTATCGTGATGCAAAGGAACAAACTGCGAGCAGCGTGCGACGGATGGTTGACTAAGCCCGGCCCTTTGCCAATACTTAAGTACTAAATCCTTCGGATCACCTGCCCGCTCAGCATGCGATGTCACCTTAATGACGATGGATTGATTCTCCCGGGTATCCAGCACAATGCCAGGCCGCAATTTCTCAATCTCTCCATCATCAAAAGGGTACAGGACAAGATACACATCTCCACGGTTATGATTCATCAGCAGCTAAACTAATATGGTATATTAGCCTATTTCTCTCCTTTTTCACGTTTAAAATCTGCTTCAGCTTTTTGAAGGTTCGCTTCAGCAGCTGCCCACAATTCCGGGCGCATTTTATCCACTTTACGATTTGCTTCTTTCAATGGGTTAGGTCTATTCATAATCAAATCGTTCTCCTCCTCATGCATTCAACATACCTCCAATCTTTGTAGAGATTATGAGTATGCTGTTAGATCAAGATTTTATACCTTATTGTCTGCATGTGTAGCTATTATAACACATTGTCTAAGGTGTGAGGCGCATGTCTAGCATGATCTCCCCCTCCTTCGTATTCATTTCTCACAAGACAAGCATATCCCAATTTTCCAATCCAAACGTATTAAAAAAGTATGGATTTTGGACATTATACATAGACAGATAATCTAAGTCGTCTAAATATTATTTTTTGATTTGTTCAACTCCAAACTCTTTCGCAACTCTGAGTACCATTTCTTCTGAATCACGGGAGTGATACCCCACATGTACTTCCTTTCCAATTATATTTCCAGCCACCCTCTGGCAAAACTTCGTTAACGTTTGCAGGTCGCTATGAGTGAATCGACCATAAGCAAATGCTTTCTGCATATCCATTCCTCCTCATACAAAGATAATAAAAAAAGCCGTCCGGTTATTACACCAGGCGGCTGAAATTCATTTTACTCTCATTAAATCCCCGATGCCAGTGTAAAAGTAAACTGGGAGCGATACGTACCCACACGAAGCCCTGTCTTTGCCCCCGCTTTATACGTACTGTCAGCTCCCGCCGAAACCACCTCTACCTTATCCGGCACGGAAAGCATATAACTCATTGGAATCTGGTATTGTCCCATGCCTTCAAACTCACCTGCTTTGGCGATCACCACCGGCTCGGCATTGAAGACATATTTCCCGTTTTGACCGAGGCTACCCGCTTGTCCGGCTAATGTCGTTGAATCGGTAATATCTACACTCAGCGAACTAGCTGGCATTTTTACAACCAAGTCACTCGTGCCCTTGCTATTGTCTACTACAGGATCACTCACAAAATCGGTGATCTTCAGACTGTAGTTCCACCCCGCGCCGGTTCCCCGACTGTCTTCAATCACTGAATGCGTGACTGAATTAATGACTTGATATTGATTTGTCGTACTGATGGTTACCGTGTCCAGCAATAATCCACTAAAGTGCGAGGAGAAGCCCCCGGACAATACAGTAAACGTAACATCCTCTGACCCTATCGGACTTCCCCAGCTTGGGTCCAACGTAGGTTGTGGAGTCGCTGACGGCGTTGGTGTCACCGTAGATGTAGGTGTTGGCGCTACCGTCGGTGTTGGTGTTGGCGCTACCGTCGGTGTTGGTGTTGGTGCTACCGTCGGTGTTGGTGTTGGCTCTACCGTCGGTGTTGGTGTTGGCGCTACCGTCGGTACCGGCGTTGGCGCTACCGTTGGTGTTGGCGTTGGCGCTACCGTTGGTGTTGGCGTTGGCGCTACCGTTGGTGTTGGCGTTGGTGCTACCGTTGGTAGCGGTGTCGGACCATTCAACGTTGCACTTGCATCTGCCAACTCTTCACCGCTTGCATTTACTACTCTGACATCAATGTTATGGCTACCCGTATTCAAGGTAACAGGTCCAGTATAGGTAGACCATGTGCCATCATCAATTCTCACTTCGATTTTCACACCAGGATGTAAAGTTCCACTTTCGACGCTAAAGGTGCCATCTGCCTGGTCAATGATTTTGGGATAGCCAGGAGTTATTGTAATTGGATCATTTATAAGTTCCATCTCTAGCAGAGGGCTGAGTACTCCACCGTTTGCGCCCGAACGAGCCTTAAACAAAACTGTACCTGCTGTTTCCAAGGTTACAGGAGTCGTGTACGGGGACCAAGTCGTGCCACCGTCCAA
>NZ_JBOFBG010000021.1:0-132895 GCF_051594305.1 Paenibacillus sp. IHBB 3054
TAATTCCCGCTATTGAAATGTTGCTTTACCGCCAGACTTTCGCAGGTGCACCACAGATGATCCTATAACCGCCTATAACAACAGAACAGCCAGCAGCAACGCGTGAAACGCGGTTTCCTGCTGGCTTTTTGTGCGCCTTTCTGCGAGGGGCGGTCAACCTATTGTGGACAGGCGGTAAAGTCACTATTCTAACGGCCGGTCATTGTCGAATTAGGGCCCCGGGTGACATAATCAAAGCATACAGAAACAACTCTGGCAACGAATCTACAGGAAGGCGTGAAGACAATTGGGAGTTTTCCGCAAGCAATCATTCCGCAGTAAGCTCAAAACCGCATTTCTGGCTGTAATCCTGCTGTCGGTGCTGATGACCGGAGGGCTGTCCTACTCCATATCGGCGGCGATTCTGGAGAAAAATGCGCTCATGGCGGGACGGCTGATCGCCAGCCTTCCCGCCGACCTGATCACGCTCTGTGTCGGCGTGAACGTCTACGGCGCCGCCACGCTCAGCCCGCGTGTCTTCGCTCCGGCGCTCATCGGCATGCTGCTGTCGATTCGCGAGCGGCATCCGCTCACTCAGCTGTTCGTGATCTCACCGATTTACGGCTCGGAGCGCGAGACCGAGCCGAACAAGCTGGGCTTCACGCTCCTGATGATGCGTGAAGAAATAGCCCGGACCGTCGAAGTGTTCCGGGCCCGGGGGGACAGCCGTATGCACTACCGCGACGGCCTGTCCTGGTTCGGCGAGTCCGACAGTGTACGCCTGCCGGACGGCCTGCATCCCGACGCCGAGGGCTATGAGCTGCTCGGCGCCCGGTTTGCGGAGCGGATTCTGCGGTAATCCGCATAGCAGCAAAGGGCATCCTTGCCGGCAGGATAATCTGCCGCGGGGATGCCCTTTTTGCCGTCCGTTGCTAAGGACGGCAACTTCTTATTTGTATAGAGCTGATACAATGTGAAAAATTGCAGCGCTCTCGCAAACTTGATGACACGCAGGTGCGTACTCGCACTGAGCGTGTACAAGTGTTAGGAATCCGCACGTAAAAGTACCTTTGAATTCACCACCCATGGTCTATTTGATGGAATGAAGTGTAAAGGTACCTTTGAATTCACCACCCATGGTCTATTTGGTGGGATGAAGTGTAAAAGTACCTTTGAATTCACCACCCACGGTCTATTTGGTGGGATGAAGTGTAAAAGTACCTTTGAATTCACCACCCACGTTCTATTTGGTGGAATGAAGTGTAAAAGTACCTTTGATTCCCCTGGCTTACAACGGCAGGTCGCGCTGCCGGAAAATCTGTATGCCTGCGGCGAAGGCCAGCAGACCGGTCAGCAGCAGCCAGAAGGAAATCCAGGCGATATCCGCCGTGCCTTGCACGATATCGCCGGGGCGGTAGAAGCTGAACAACGTGAAGTAGCGCAGCGCATCCAGCTTATCTGTGATTTTCGCGAGAATATCGATTGTGAAGAAACCGAAGGTGATGCCTCCAGAAATCCCGAGCGCTTTCTTCTCGTCATTGCATACACAGGAGACCAGAAAGACAAGGCCGCCAATGGCAAAAAACAACAGGAACGCAACGGTGTTAAGCTGGGTAAACCGGCCCATGCCGAATTCATATTCCGTACCAAGAAACCAGAGCTTGCCGGCGAATCCGGCCAGTGTGGTTACAGCCATAATAATGAACAGTGAAGTGACCAGTACGAGTGCCTGCGTAAAGGCAACCTTGCGGCGTGTGGTCGGTGTGGCCAGCAGATAGGCCATGGAGCCGCGGTCCACTAACCTTGCTACCAGCTGGGTAGACATCTGTACACAAACGATGGACAGGATCAGCACAAGGATGAGCCCGTAATATTCTCCCGAAATGAAGGCTTCGGCATTGGCGAAGCCGTTGCTCAGTCCAAAGGCGTTGCTGACCCCCTCGGGCATGGCTTTTACAAGATCATCAATGGCTTTCGTATTGTCCGCAAGTCCCGGATACAGCCAGATCATAAACACGATATAGAAGGCGGAACCAAAGGCGTAATTCATAATGCCTTTCAAATTGACCCGCATCATTTCTTTATAGAGTGGAAGATTCATTGGACACCCGCCTCACGATCATAATAATTCATGAAAATATCCTCCAGATTCTGCGTCGATACATCGAGACTTCGAATCCGGAAATTGGCGATCTCCCGGGTGAATTCATTGTAATTGCCCTGTACGGCAATCCGCACCAGGTTTCCTTCACGGGTAAGCACCTGCAGGCCGGAGGGGGCGAAACGCTCCGCTTCTTCGGCCGTTTCAAAAATGATCTCGAACAGCTTGCGCTGCATCGACTGCAGCTCATGAATGTTTTTGACGGCGATGATCTTCCCGTCCTTGATAATTGCTGCCCGGTCGCAGGTGCGTTCGATCTCCTGGAAGCTGTGGGAAGACATCAGGAAGGTGGTTCCCGCTGCTTTTTCCTCCAGCACGAGTTCAATAAATACCTTCTGCATCAGCGGGTCCAGGCCTGAGGTCGGTTCATCGAGAATAATAACGTCGGGGCTGTGCATGAAGGCGGCAACAATTCCAACCTTCTGCTTCATGCCCTTTGACATCTTGCGGATCGGGGTAGCGGCATCAAATTGCAGCCGGTCGATCAGCTGTTCACGTTTGGTAGAGTTTTTCACACCCTGCATCGAAGCCATGAAATCAAGAAAACCTTTGCCGGTCATGCCGTCAATAAAGTTGATCTCTCCCGGCAAATACCCGGTGTGCCTCTGCACTGTTCCCTGTCCCTTCCAGACATCCAGCCCGTTAATTGTGACAGAACCCCGGTCCGGCTTCATGAATCCCATAATATGCCGGATCGTTGTCGATTTCCCTGCTCCGTTAGGCCCCAGGAAACCGAAGACCTCACCTCTCGCTACCGTGAACGATACTTCTTCAATCCCTCTGCCGTTTGAAAACCGTTTGGTTAAGCCCTCTACCTTCAGCATGCTGCACCCCCGCCGTAATAATGAAATATTAGTGGCTGTATATTTCATATGTTATAATAGTCCCGGGAATTACCTAAGTCAATATAATTATGAACTCATATGAATAATATATTTCATTATTTTTCGGACAGTACACTAAATCGTCAAGTTAGGGTGAAGGACATGAACGGCTTCGAGAAGAGAAAGGCAATGATCAAGGGGAATATTATGAAGACAACCATGGTCATGCTGAGGACCTGGGAGCCGAAGCGGCTGCGGATTGCCGATATTGCCAAGGAGGCGGAAGTCTCGCAGGTCACGATTTATAATTATTTTGGCAGCAAGGAAGAGCTGCTTAAGGAGTCTTTCAAGGATTTCATTCAGCGGGCCATCCGTGAATTCGAGGAAGAAATGCTGAAGCAACAGTCGCTGAGGGAACTGATCAGCTACACTATTTTTAAGGAGAAAGAAACGTATTACAACCTGTCCCCGGCGCTGATCAAAGAGGTCATGTTTGATGACCCGGAGATGTATGTGTACATTCAGGAGCAGTATGATACCAACATATTTCCACTGATGGTCAAAATGTATGAGGACGGAAAAGCGAGCGGTGAGATTTCGGATAAGGTCTCTGTAGAGGCATTCCTGATGCTTATTCAAATCTACATGAAGAGTTCCGAGGAAATGCTTGGGGCGATGGAAAAACACGAGGATAAAGCTGCTTTTCTGGATGAGCTGCTGCATCTTTTCTTTTATGGGCTTTGCGGGCAGGAGCTTCCCGAGGTATAACCGGCTGTCCTGTCACCTGTTCGCAACTGGGGAGGACAGCCGGAAGATGTCTATCTTTTCGAAGCGATGTGCGGCTAGAGCAGAGATTTAAAGGAATGGCGGATGACGTCGCCGCGGCTGATAATGCCTACGAGCACACGTCCGCGTTCAACCGGAACCTTTTTGATCTGTTTTTTGCCCAGAATGGCGGCGATCCGTTCGATGTCTTCGTCCCAGGATACCGTGATGACTTTCTTTTTGGCAATTGCCATCACATTTAGATTCAGCAGCTTCCGGGTCCGTTCTTCGTACTCATCCTCATCGCCTTTAATCACATTCAATTGGAAAAAGGAATCAACGATGACATCATCATGTTTGCCGATATAGCGCATAATGTCTCCATCGCTTAAATAAGCGACGATTTCGTTTCTGTCGTTGATGACTGGCATGCCGCTGATCCGGTGCTGAATGCATTTCTCAATAAAGGTCCGTACGGTATCATATTCTTTGACCTTGTAGACCTGCGTGATCATAAATTCATGAGCTTTCATAAAGTTCCCCCAGTAACAATTCACTAGCTTTTATAAAAATAACTTGTATAATGAAACTATATACTTGTATTATACAAGTTGCCATGATGATGTCAATAATCATCCGTGTATTCCTATGAAAATTAATCGTATCACTATAATATGCTTCAGCTGAGAGAGAGGTCACAACCTGCCATGGAGAAACGTCCGATAGAAACCATAGAACTGGAAATGTCAATTCTCAGCCGCCGTTTGACTTCAATGAGCACATATAAAAAACTCGGAATGCTGGACTTCTCCGCGTATCTGCTGCTGCGTCAAATCGCCTCGCACGGCTCGGCCGGTGTTAAGGCGCTGTCTGAGGAATTCCGGCTGGATATCTCTACGATCAGCAGACAGGCGTCAACGCTGGAGCAGAAGGGTTATCTGTTCCGTGAACCGGACCCGCAGGACGGAAGGGCTTATACGCTGCAGATTTCTGAACTTGGACTTAACATGCTGAAACAGAACATGGATATCCGCCAGGATAAGGTCGGCAAAATGCTGGAGGACTGGACCGAAGAAGAACGGGAGAATTTCGGGCAGCTGCTGCAGAAGCTGAACGACGCTATTTTTCGAGAAATGTAAGGTAAGGGTATGACCTACTATAACCGGAGGTGTCTTATGAATCCCCAGGATAGTCAAGAAGAAAAGCTGCTAATGGTATTCGAGAACATCAAACGCTTGACCACCCGCACCAAATGGAATGATTCGATTCCCCACGGGGAATTTCTTATGATGTTCGCCATCAATGTCATGATGAAGAAAGAAAGTAGAGAACCGGAGGCGCCGGAGTGTCCGGGAGTCATGATCTCCAAATTAAGCGAGCTGCTGCAAATCAGCAGACCCACCGCCTCGCAGGTTGTCAGCTCTCTGGAAGAGAAGGGGTACATTGAACGCGCCATGTCTGTAACAGACCGCAGAGTGATCTATATCAGCCTTACGGAACAGGGACAGACAGAATTCAACAAGAAAATGGAGCGCTATTCCTGCGTCATGAACGAGATTATTGAGAAGGTGGGCCGGGAAGAGGTCAACCAGTTGATTGACACTTGTGAACGCCTGCGGAATGTGGTGGATGAGGTGAGAGGGCAGCTGGTGTCCAGTCAGGGCATGGTTGAGGAAACTGCAGTTAACTAGGATTGCTTACAGATGTGCAGCGAACATGCCTTTATAACCCTTGGGTTGTAAAGGTTTTTTGTATTTTATGAGAAAAGGAATCCTACCGGTCATATTAGAAAGAAAGGAGATGAATTGTAAAACCACCTATTGTAATTTTAGTGAAAATGGAATATCCTACATATAGAAATATTTCGAAATGATTTTGATCTAATTGTTAACGGGAGGTGCGCATGGGAATTAAGGATACTTTCAAAGCTCTGTCGGATGAATACCGCAGAGAGATGCTCGAAATGCTGAAGGGCGGAAGGATGACTGCAGGAAGCATCGGCGAACGCTTTGAGATGACGCAGGCGACCGTGTCGCATCATCTGTCCGTACTCCGGGAGGCCGATCTGGTCCGCACCGAGCGGGACGGAAAGTATATTTATTATGAACTGAACACCAGTGTATTTGACGATGTAATGAAGTGGATTCTAGCGTTCAAAGAGGAGGAATGAAGATGCTCAAATTCAAGATGACCAGCATCATTGCCCTGCTTGTTGCCTTAATTCCAATGGGTTTATATCTCTATCTGTACCCGCAAATGCCAGACATGGTGCCGATGCATTTCGACATCAAAGGGAATGCCGACCGCTTTGTGCCCAAATCCAGCTCGGAGGTACCCTTTCTGGCCGCTTTAGGCCTGATGGGGTTCGTATTCAATAAGCTGATATTCTTTTTCATCATTCGAAGCGCCGCACGTAAAGGCGAAGACAACGCAAGATCCATCGCCAAAATATTGGATATTGTCACCCTGTGCTGCGTCGTGCTGTTTGCGGGAATATCGGTTCAGGCATTATTTGTGCAGGCGGGAAGTTTTGATTTTTCGAGAATGGATCTTGTGCGGTTTGCTGCAGGGATGCTCGGACTGATTATGTTGCTAATCGGCAACCGGATGCCCAAGCTGAGACGGAATTCCCTGGCAGGCCTGCGGACCAAAGAGACAATGAGAGATGAACAGGCATGGTTCAGGGCTCAGCGCTTCGCTGGAAAATGGTATGTCGCTGGGGGTGCGGCAATGGTATTGGGATGCTTGCTGCCGGGCTGGTGGGCGCTATATGCAGCAATTGCGATTTTCGCAGTGGTGAATATAGTGCCAATCGTTTATGTGAAAACAAAGCTGAAACCAGAGTAGGGGTAACTGTGATGAATGGTAGAATATTGGGCATAGCCTGCAACGTGTCTTATAAATGAAACAAAAGTGAGACACAGATTAGGTTTACGCCCAGCCGCCGCATTGACAACAAATTTGGAATTGGCTATACTTTCTGTAATCTAATAGTTGGTATACGTTGAACGAGACAGTAGCAGCCTTTGTCCCTGTCACAGAAAGCCGGGGGGTGATGGAACCCGGCACACACATGGACTGCGAATTACACTCCGGAGTATCTTGGGTAACTCCAAGCGGAAGGAAGCGAACGATAACTCGCTGAAAGTGGTACGGACACAACTGTTAAGTGTTCGTGCAATTTGGGTGGTAACACGGTTAATTATAGTCGTCCCTGTGTCTTCATAGACAAGGGGGCGATTTTTTTGTTGGCCAAATCCTCCGAAACCCAGCCGCTGTGCTTGCTTCAACGTAAATCTAAAGAACACGAATAATCACACAAAAGGGGCTGTATCATGTTGAACATTATTGATGAACTGGAATGGCGCGATGCCATTAATCAGCAGACGGATGCGGAAGGACTGCGGGAACTAACGAATACGAAGGCGATTTCGCTCTATTGCGGCGTGGACCCTACAGGCGACAGTATGCATATCGGCCATTTGATTCCCTTTATGATGCTGAAGCGTTTCCAGCTCGCCGGACACCGGCCGGTAATTCTGATCGGCGGGGCAACCGGCACGATCGGCGATCCAAGCGGCCGCCAGAGCGAGCGTTCCCTGCAGACAATGGAGCAGGTGCAGGAGAATGTTGATGCGCTGACCGCTCAAATGAAGAGATTGTTTGTTACCGACGGTGATAACCAGGTGCGCATGGTCAACAACTATGACTGGACGAAGAACATTAATGTGATCGAATTCCTGCGGGACTACGGCAAAAACTTCAGCATCAACACGATGCTGGCCAAAGATGTCGTTTCCAGCCGGCTCGACAGCGGGATTTCGTTCACCGAATTTTCCTACCAGATTCTGCAGTCGATCGATTACCTGCATCTGTACCAGCATGAGGATGTTCAGCTGCAGATCGGCGGCTCTGACCAATGGGGCAATATCACGAGCGGACTGGATCTTATCCGTAAAAAAGAAGGCAGCGAAGCCAAGGTGTTCGGCCTTACCATCCCGCTGATGCTCAAATCGGATGGCACCAAATTCGGTAAAACCGCCGGGGGCGCCGTGTGGCTTGATCCTAAGAAAACGACGCCGTATGAGTTCTACCAGTTCTGGGCCAACACCGATGACCGTGATGTGGTGAAATACCTCAAATACTTCACGTTCCTGAGTAAGACGGAAATTGAGGCACTTGCCGAAAAAGTACAAACCGAACCGCATAAACGGGAAGCTCAGAAAGCACTGGCCGAAGAGATGACCCGGTTTGTTCATGGTGAAGAGCTGCTGGAGCAGGCAAAACGTATCACCGCTGCCCTGTTCAGCGGGGATATCCGCTCTCTGACCGCAGACGAAATCGAGGAAGGCTTCAAGGAAATGCCGACCTATACCGCAGCCGCTGAATCGAAAAATATCGTGGAATGGCTGGTGGACTTAGGGGTTGAGCCGTCCAAACGCCAGGCGCGTGAGGATATCACCAAAGGAGCAATCTCCATTAACGGTGAGCGTGTGAGTGAGCTTGAAGTGGAGATTACAGCTGATCATGCTATCGGTGGACGATTCATCATCATCCGCAAGGGCAAGAAAAATTACAGTCTGGTGAAACTGACCCAAAACTGACCTAATATCGCACTACGAGATGCTCAACACAAAGCCGCTGAACCCTGAGAGGTTCGGCGGCTTTTTGTAAATATAAATATTTATATGCTTCACGCTATAAAATATCCGTTTCCGCTTGGTTGATCAGATATTATTCATCCTCAAGCTTTGCAAGCTCATCCACAAGTCCGGCGAGACTTGTGCGGATAGCTTCGGCTAAGGCATGTTGTCTGGCTGCCTGCTCCAGCAGTTTCTCCTCCTCGGAGGCATCAGCCACCGGGTCATACGCCGGAGAGGTTCTTAACCGGTTCAAATCTGCCTCACAAGCTTTTCCGGCATGTTCAGCTTGCTTCAATTCTTCCCCGGCGATGCCAATCTGGTACTCCAGATACGTGAAGTCAGATGAGGCTGCGCTGTGGGTTGAACGCTGTGAATAAGTCATGATGCACCTTCTTTCCTGTCCTTTCGGGTAACTGTATGTTCATCATACAAGCTTTCGGGCATGACCTCAACTGACCTATAAGCGTATGCTTTTTCAGCCATGGAATTGCGGTCTCTGCAAGCTGCCTGCGACATTGCTCACAGACAACAATCCCCATTCTTGTTTTACCATTAGAGAATTGAAAATAAAAGCTAAATTTTTCAATAACAGTTTACAAGGGAAGCTTCCCGCGAAAGAAGGTTGTTATACATAATGAAAGCTTTATCTTTTGACACATTGGACGAAGTCAAACGTTACCTGGGGGAAAAGCCAAGCAGCCGTGGTCTCGTGCTGTTCGCCTCCGCTGGTGCAGTCAGGGAATTGTCCCCGCACGCGCCTGCAAATGCCGTGTTATGTTCGACCAAAGGTGAATATACCCCGAAGGGTTACCGGAACGGCGTGGTTTCGGGGTTTGAATACGATGCGGATATCGCCGATATTGTGGAGATTCTGCACCCACCCGTGCTCAGCGGCGATAACCTCAAGGCCTCGTACCATAAAGTAAAAGACAACGTGAATGCGTTTCTGCTGCTGCTGTGTGACGGAAGGGCTGCAATGGAGGAGACGATTCTCTCCTCGCTTTATTTCATCGATCAAGAGTTCAAGGTGCTTGGCGGAAGCGCAGCGGATGATGAGAGCGGAGAGACCTATCTTTATATCGGAAGCCGCCGGGTGCGCAACCTGGGAATCTTTTTCAACTTGACCGCCCGTACCGCATTGATCAAAGAGAACATATACGTTCCGACCGGAACGAAACTGCTGGTAACAGAAGCGGATGTGTTTGGACGAACGGTATATTCGTTTAACGGCCGCCCGGCGGCGGAGGAATACGCGCGTGTGCTGGATGTGAAGGAAGACCTGTTAGCCGGGCATTTCCTGAGCAACCCGCTGGGCAAAAGATACGAAGACGATCTGATTATCGCATCTCCGATGGTCATCAATCCGGATAAGTCTATTACCTTCTACAGCCAATTGATGCCGAGCACTTATCTGGAGGTGCTTAGCGCGGCTGACCCGCTTGTGGTGCTGGAGCAGACACTGCGTGAGATTCCGTTTAAGCCTGCTTTTGTACTGAACATCAATTGTACGCTGCGCGACCGGCTGTTCCTCCGGGATGGCTTGTGGGCAGGATTTGACGACAAGATGATCGGGTTCTGCGGGAACACCGCCGGCTTCATCAGCTACGGGGAGCAATATTACAAAAAGCATGCCAACCAGACAATGGTATTACTGCTGGTCGGATAAGGGGGACTCATTATGCAATGGATCAACAAGCTGCGCGCTTCATGGGGGAAAAGCAGCCGTGACGCGGATATAGTAACTCATGGCAGCGTCATCCAGACAGAAAAGGACAGTATGCCCGGCCAATCAAGCACCTGGAATGATTCGAATCCCGTCTCCAAGCCATTATCCTATGGCATTCATGCCTATTCCTTGGCGGAGCAGATCAGCCGCGAAACCGGGTTCATCCTCCAGGAAGAGGGACGGATGGTAGAGGATTTCGCAGCTCTGCGCGCAGGAAGCGGAGAGATGATCAGCCAGATCGGCGGAACGCAGCGGCTGCTGGAGCATTTGAAGGCCAACAGCGAGCAAACAGAAAGGCTTATCAATGAAATGTATGGCAGTCTCGCGTTTTCCTCAAACAAAATTGAATATGCGAAGGAAGCCAACGTACAGATATCTGCTGAAATGCAAAAAGCCTCGGCGATATTCACCCAGTTTGTGTCTTTAAATCAAGAGCTAAGCCAGCATTTTCAGAGTATTGGGCAGCTGGCGGGCATTATTACGGAAATCGCCGAGCAGACCAATCTGCTGTCCCTGAACGCAGCCATCGAGGCGGCAAGGGCTGGTGAGCATGGGCGGGGGTTCGCGGTCGTTTCTTCAGAAATCCGCAATCTTGCCGACCGGACCCGCAGCCACGTGGAAGAAATTATGGGTTCGCTGTCGGGGATGACAGGCGTGATAGAACAGCTACACGACAAGTCCAGTGATGGAACACGGGCCATGGCAGAGACGAACGAGCGGATCGGCCAATCGACCGTTTATATGAACGAGATCGTCGAAGCGGAGGAAGAAGTATTCCAGCATCTGGAGAAAATACAGGTTTCCCAGGACAGCAGCCTTGAAGATGTGGAACGCATCAATGCCGATCTGCTGCATGTCATAGAGAAATCAGGGCAGGATTCCGAACAGTTTGAGATGCTTGTCCTTACGATTCAGAAAAAAGCCGATCATTTTCAGCAGATGCTGAATCACTTGCATCAGATAGCGGAGCTAAGGCAGCTTGATAAAGAGGGAGATACAGCCGCTCGGCGTGAATAAGGCCGGTTTGTAAAGAGCGGTTTTAATGGTAAGTAAAAAGGTCTGCCGCTTAAAAGAGAGCAATAAAAAACCCGCAGTAAGGATTATTCCCTTGCTGCGGGTTGCTTGCGTTCTTGTCTATGTCAGTGTGTATGTAATATAGATAGACAGACGTTTAGTTTTTATCGATGAGTTCAAGTTTTTCAAGGATCTTTATTGTTGTTAAGGCGGATAACTGAACGGCTAATTCAACGCTTTCTTTCTGAATTCCGTCCTTCTCAATAGCATCCTTGTTCTCTGAGAAGACTTCTTCAGTTACTTGGCTGATCAGACTTTTGACGATTTCAATATGCATAATAAACTCCCCCTCTCCGGAAAAATAGCCACATTCTTTTATTTCGGCAGATCATCAGGTTTTTCTTTGAAATAAACCTTCCTCAATTAGCAGAAATCGGGTGGAGAAAAGTATAAACCATGACGTTATTATGATATAGTTAATATTGATTTTTAATCCATACCTTTCGTTAGTACAGAAGAGGTTGTTTGAATACATAACAATTGTTACAGAAGACCTGAGAGGGAGTACTCCATGACACAATTTGTCTACAAGCAAATAATTGATGACCTTAAAATGAAAATCTTTGCTGGACAGTTTGCGGATATGCGATTACCCGATGAACGCAGTCTTAGCGAAACGTATCAGGTTAGCCGCAGCTCCATCAAGCGCGCATTAACCAAAATGGAAAGTGTCGGAATCATTTTCAAAAAACGAGGTTCAGGCACGTTTATTAACCCCTTATACATAAAAAACGAATCCATCTTCAATTACGAAGGTTCCAATCTGGGTGTCACCGACAATTTCCAGATGCATGGCAAGAAACCTAAAGTCAAAGTGTTGAATTTTGAGGTTATTCCGCCAACAAAAGAATTGCAGCGGGATTTGTTCCTGGGGCCCCATGATTTTGTATACAAAATCGTCCGCTTGCGCCTGTTCGATGATGATCCCTTTATGATAGAGACGGGTTATATCCCGATAAAAATCGTCCAGGATTTAAACCAGACGATTATCGAGGGCTCCATTTTTAATTATTTGGAAGACTCGCGCAACCTGGCCGTAACCAAATCATTTTTATCTATTTTTGCCGAGCCGTCCTTGTCCACGGATCAGGAGCTGCTGCACTTGAAAGAAAATGAACCCGTTGGCATTATGGAGGGGATTTTCTTCTTGGACAATGGTACTCCCTTTGAATTTTCCCATATGCGGTTTCATTATCAATATTTGAAATTTAATACGTTTGTATCTGTTCATTAAGGAGCAGAATAAGACCGGGAATTTTCCCGGTCTATTTTTTTGTATACTTTACTTTTTTGTGGATGTAACGTATTTACATAAATTTCAATATAACTGTGTTTTGACAGCGTTTTTCCTGAGTTTTTCATACTATGTTCAAATTTTCACAAAATTGGACCGTATCACTTGTCAAAAAGGTTGTATTTATTTTGAGCAGAGGTATGATGTATTTGTAGAGAAAAAGAATGGCAATAAGCAACAATATATATATAGGAGTGGATGAAATGGGATTATCAACCATGAAAGTCGATTATTCGTCTAAAACGTATCTGGAAAAGCTTGACGCTTATTGGCGTGCAACCAACTACATTTCGGTAGGTCAGCTGTATTTGAAAGACAACCCGTTGTTAAGAGAACCTTTGAAAGATGCTGACGTTAAGATTAAACCTATCGGACACTGGGGTACCATTCCCGGCCAGAACTTTATTTATGCCCATTTGAATCGTGTAATTACTAAATATGATTTGAACATGTTCTATGTTGAAGGTCCGGGTCATGGCGGTCAGGTCATGGTTTCGAATTCCTATCTGGACGGAAGCTATACTGAGATTTATCCGGAAATTACGCAGGATATCCCGGGTCTCAAAAAACTGTTCAAACAATTCTCGTTCCCGGGCGGCGTTGCTTCCCATGCTGCACCTGAAACTCCTGGATCCATCCATGAAGGCGGCGAGCTGGGTTATTCTTTATCCCACGGCGCTGGCGCTATTCTGGATAACCCTGATTTGATTTCGGCTGTTGTCGTTGGAGATGGTGAGGCTGAAACCGGACCACTGGCCGCATCATGGTTCTCCAACCGCTTCATCAACCCTGTTACAGATGGCGCTGTTTTGCCGATTCTGCACTTGAACGGATTTAAAATCAGTAACCCGACGATTCTGTCCCGTCAATCGAAAGAAGAAATCACCGCTTACTTTACAGGCATGGGCTGGGAGCCGTTTTTTGTTGAAGGTGAAGACCCTGAACATATGCATCCGGAAATGGCGAAGGTACTCGATACTATCGTCGAAAGAATTGCAGCCATTCAAAAAAATGCGCGTGAAAATAACGACCTTACCCGCCCGGTATGGCCGATGCTCGTCTTCCGTTCCCCTAAAGGCTGGACTGGACCGGCAGCATGGGACGGTGTGCCTAATACTGGTTCGTTCCGTGCTCACCAGGTTCCAATTCCGGTTGACCAGAAAAATATGAAGCATGCTCCAGCTTTGCTTGAATGGATGAACAGCTACAGACCGGAAGAATTATTTGATGAGAACGGCCGCTTGAACGCAGAGCTTGCCGAAATCCTGCCTACAGGCGACAGACGTATGGGGATGAATCCTGTTACCAACGCTGGCAACCTTATCAAAGATTTGCGCCTGCCGGATTTCCGCGACTATGTGCTTGATAACTCCGTTCCAGGTAAAGTAGTAGCCCAGGATATGGCCGTTCTCGGAAAATACCTGAAAGAGGTTGTCCTGCTCAATGAAGATAACCGTAATTTCCGGATTTTCGGACCGGATGAAACGATGTCCAACCGTCTGGGACCTGTGTTTGAAGTGACCAAACGCCAATGGCTGGATCAAATTAATGAACCTAATGACGAATTCCTCGCTTCGTATGGCCGTGTAATTGATTCCCAATTATCGGAGCATCAGGCGGAAGGGCTGCTGGAAGGTTATGTATTAACCGGACGTCATGGCTTCTTTGCAAGTTATGAAGCTTTCCTGCGCGTTGTGGATTCGATGATTACCCAGCACTTCAAATGGCTGCGTAAAGCAACCGATCAAGGCTGGCGCGCTGATATTCCTTCACTCAATGTTGTTGCAACTTCAACCGTGTTCCAGCAGGACCATAACGGTTATACGCACCAGGATCCGGGTTTGCTGGGTCACCTGGCAGACAAAAAACCGGAGTTCATCCGGGAATATTTGCCGGCTGATGCCAACTCCCTGCTGGCTGTATTTGACACCATTCTGAACGACCGTCAAAAGATCAACCTGATTGTGTCGTCCAAACATCCGCGTCCACAGTGGTTCTCGGCTCAAGAGGCGCAGGAATTGGTTGATAAAGGACTCAAGATCATTGACTGGGCCAGCACGGACAAAGGCGGAGAGCCTGATGTTGTATTCGCTTCTGCGGGTACCGAACCTACGATTGAAGCTTTGGCTGCCATCTCTATCCTGCATGAGAAATTGCCTGAGCTGAAAATCCGTTATATCAACGTGGTAGATCTGCTTAAGCTGAGAAGCCAGAAACTTGATCCGCGTGGTTTATCCGACGAAGAGTTTGATCAATTTTTCACAAAAGACAAACCGGTCATCTTCGCTTTCCACGGTTATGAAGGCCTGATTAAAGACTTGTTCTTCGACCGCCACAATCATAACCTGCATGTGCATGGCTACCGTGAGAACGGCGACATCACGACTCCGTTCGATATGCGTGTACTGAATCAGATGGACCGTTTCGATCTGACGAAGGAAGCTGTTCTGAGCTTGCCTGCAGCTGACAAACACACTGCCATCGCGGATGAGATGGATGCTATGGTTAAGAAGCATTATGAGTATATCCGTGAAGAGGGCATTGATCTGCCTGAAGTGGAGAAGTGGGTCTGGAAGAGTTTGAAATAAGTTTGAGAAATCCGCTTGTAAATGTATGATGAAGTTGAAAGTGCCTGTCCCAGTGTGCATTAGGGGCAGGCACTTTTTTTGAAACGTATTCTATAGTAGGATTTAAGTGCCACCTTGTGGAATATTAAGGAATTGTTATATTGAATTTCAGAACATGAGAAAAGGAAGTAATGCATGAGAAGACAACACGAAAGTTATAGGTTTACAAAATTAGGTGTCGCAATGCTGTCTGTCATGCTGCTGCTGCTGTCACTGGCTCTTCCAGTCCAGGGTGCTGAAGGGAAAGGGGATACGACTCCCTCAGGCTCACCGCTGTCTTCGCTCGGGACCATTATAGATACTTATGTCGCTGCCCGTCAGCGGACAACAGCAGCGGTTTCGGTTGTTGTTATCAAGGACGGCCAGACCGTCTTCGATAAAGCATATGGCTTCGCGGATATCGAGCGTCAGGTCGCAGCTGATACAGACACTGTTTTTGAATGGGGCTCGACTACGAAGCTGCTGGTCTGGACCAGTGTGATGCAGCTGGCAGAGCAGGGCAAGCTTGATCTGGAGACAGATATCCGTGAATATCTTCCTCAGGGCTTTCTCAAAAAACTGAAATACGAAAAACCTGTCACGCTCTTGAACCTTATGAATCACAATGCTGGCTGGCAGGATCGGATAACCGATTTGTACTATTTTGCAGAGGAAGATATTCCTGAGCTGGGGGAGGCGCTGCAGACTTTTGAACCGCGACAGGTTTATCAACCGGGAACGGTGGTGGCGTATTCCAATTTTGGTGCGGCCTTGGCTGCCTATATAGTGGAATTGCAGAGCGGTGAGCCATTTTATACCTATGTGAAACAACATATCTTTGAGGTGGTGGGCATGGACAATACGTCCATACACCCAGCGCAGCAGGATAATCCGGCTATTGCGCAGCGCAGGGACAACATCCAAGGATATACAATCAGCCTGAAGCTAATCAAGAAGAATAGAGGGTATATGGGGATTTATCCGGCAGGAAGCGCTATGGGAACCGCAGAAGATGCAGCGAAATTCCTGGCAGCTCTGATGCCTGCAGCCGGCAGCAGCAGTCCGCTGTTCCAGAGCCAAGCAGCTTTAAAAGAAATGCTGTCCCCAAGCCTGAATTACGAGGGAACCGCCATTCCAAGGATTGCCCACGGTTTTTTTGAGATCAACCATACCCTTCCTGCATTGGAGCATGGCGGCAATACTGCAGCCTTTTCCAGCAAGTTTACTTTGGATCCGGCTTCCGGCTTTGGGATGATCGTGTTGACTAACCAGGCCAATGAGTGGGAGTATACCACCGGTCTGACCGATAAGGTGTTTGGCGAATACAAACCGGAAGCCTATAGCGGCGATATGCCAGAGAGTTCAGAGGTGGAGGGCCAATACCTGTCCGCACGAAGAGGGGTCCATGGATTCACCAAAATCCTGGGTTACCTTAACGGCGAAAAGATCACAGCAATTAACAACCGCACTTATAGCGCTAACGGCCTCCCCTTTAAGCAGATCGCACCTTATATGTATGCTCCGGTACATCAATCGGGACTGGAGTATTTTATACACGATCATGGCGCGGTTACCAAAAAGTCCACTGTCTACAATGATGCTTTTCCAGTCTCGGGCTTAACTGCACACAGCGTAACCATTTCCCTGACCCTACTTGGCATCGCTGCATTGTTCACTATCGTTGCACTGATCAGCGGTCTTGCCGGATTTATCTTCCGCAGAATCAAGCGGCAGACGAAGGCGGCCTCCGAATTCTACAAATATCATCTATGGATGAATGCTGCCGGGCTTTTCTTAATTGTAAACAATGTGATTCTAGGCTATAGAATGATAAACTACACCACGTACTCGTCCATTCGTATTCACTTTATAGGTAACCTCCTATATGTTCTGCTGGCAGCGGGTTATATCGTTCTGTTGCTAATGTGGCTGCGGCGTACGCAGAGTTGTAAAAAGGGAAAAATCATGTACGTGTTATCTGGTGTTTCGGCATTGATATTTAGCGCTATTATAGCGGGCTGGGATTTGTTCTATTAAGCTGACAGGTATCCATGTGGTAAAATAGTGGGATATACGAAAGAAAAATTCAGCTAGGAGCCTTGAGAATGAAAACTATCATTGATATCGCCCGGGCGGCGGGTGTGGCTAAAAGTACGGTCTCAAGATATTTGAACGGTGGTTCTGTCAGCGATGCGACGAGAGAGAAAATCGAACGCATCATCAAACAGAACCAGTATGTGCCCAACACATTCGCCCAAAGCCTGAAGGCAAAGCGGACCAGCATTATCGGCACAATCGTTCCGCGCTTGGACTCCTATGCAGTCTCACAGACCTTAATGGGTATAGACGATGAGTTGCGGGGACGCCAGTATCAGCTGCTCATTGCCAACACCAATCAGGACTTGGAGCGGGAAATTGAATTCATTTATGAGATGGCGAGGCAAAAAGTTTCTGGTCTGCTGCTGCTGGCGGCGCAAGTAACGGAGCGGCACCTGAAGGCGGTCCGGGACTGCAAAATTCCGGTTATACTGATCGGGCAGCAGCATGCAGACCTGCATAGCGTGATTCATGATGATGTAATGGCCGGTTATCTAATGGGTAAGCATATTCTTGAAAAAGGACATCGCCACATCGCTTACCTTGGTGTTACGGAGCAGGACATCGCGGTAGGTGTAAGGCGGAAGCAAGGCTTCCAAAGGGCTCTTCGCGAATACGGAAATTGCGATGCAAGGTTTTATACCTCCGGATTCAGAATGAACGAGGCTGTGACGGCGGCCGATTTGCTGTTTGAGGACAGGGTGCCTACAGTCATCGTGTGCGCGACCGACAATATTGCGCTCGGTGTGATGAAAGCAGCCTCGATCAGACATATACTGATTCCTTCCGGAGTGTCGGTGACGGGATTCGGCGATTACGAGGTCACTGAGATTGTTCATCCGGCGTTGACGACTATGAGATTTTATTACAGAGAAGCCGGGCAATTGGCTGCGGAGAACATCATAGCCTTGGTGAATGGAGAAGAGGTCGCCAAAGTCTCCGTCTCCGGCTGCGAAATTATTCAGCGAGAAAGCGTTGACAATTTGACTGGACTCAGCATACAATAATATTGGAACCGGTTCCGGACCTTTTTTCACAGCGATGTTGGAAAGAGGTTTTCTTTTTAAGATATTTGGAACCGGTTCCGTTAAAGGGAACTAGACCAAATAGATAGTGGAGAGTCTGATGATAAAAATGGATAGAAAACAGCTGTACCGTCTTATCGAAGAAGCAGAGCCGGGTGAACGGGAAGCGCTTGAGCGGCTGGTCGCACGCAGCCCATGGAGACAACAATTTCATGTCCAGCCGGAAGCGGGATTACTGAATGACCCTAACGGCTTCTCCTACTACGGAGGCGAATACCACTTGTTTTACCAGTGGTTTCCTTTGGGGACGCAGCATGGCATGAAATATTGGTATCATACTTCTTCTTCCGATCTGGTGCACTGGAAGAACCTTGGCATCGGCATTGCTCCGGGCGGGCAATACGATTCACACGGGGTGTTCTCGGGCAGTGCGATTGAGAAGGATGGCAAGCTGTTCCTGATGTATACGGGTAATACCCGCACCGAGGAGTGGGTCAGACTACCCTACCAGTGCCTGGCTGTAATGGAACGGGACGGAACGGTTAAAAAGCTCGAGCGTCCGGTGATATTCGATGTGCCGCCTGGCTATACAGATCATTATCGTGATCCGAAAGTGTGGAAGGCAGCAGAGGGCTACTACTGTGTCATCGGTGCGCAGCGCACTGATCATACAGGCTGCGTGGTGCTGTACAGCTCGCCGGATTTGCACAATTGGCGTTTTGAAGGGGAGCTTGGCACCCGCTTGATGAAGTTTGGATATATGTGGGAATGCCCCGATTACTTTGAACTGGACGGAGCAGGGGTGCTGCTGTTTTCCCCGCAAGGTCTTGCGCCGGAGGGCGACAAATTCCCGAATATCTATCAGTCAGGGTATCTCACTGGCGATCCGTTGCGCTTGCCGGACAGGGATTTCCGCCATGGTGAATTTCGGGAGCTTGATTATGGCTTTGATTTTTATGCGCCTCAGACAACCCAGGCACCCGACGGCAGACGTTTGCTGGTCGGATGGATGGGGCTGCCGGAGATTGATTATCCTACGGATCAGCATGGCTGGGCGCATTGTCTGACTTTGCCCCGCGAGCTGACCTTGGAGAACGGCCGTCTGATTCAGCGCCCGGCCAGAGAACTGGTCAAACGCCGGGGGCGGATGACAGAGGCACACACGGTAATACACAGCGGGACAGCTGAAATGAAGGAGCTTGGGGGCACCGTCTATGAGCTGCTGGCCCAGATCCGGGTGGATGGAGCAGAACGCTTCGGCATTGAGTTCCGTGTCGGCCCCGATGAGAGAACGGTCATCTATTACGATACCGCAGCGGGAAAAGTGGTACTGGACCGTTCTGAGTCAGGTCAAGCTCTGGCCCTGGAGTTCGGGGCAGAGCGGAGCTGCACGACCGATCTTCGGGATCGCATGCTAACCCTGCAAATGTTTGTGGATACATCATCGGTTGAAGTGTTTGTGAATGACGGAGAAACGGTATTTTCGGCGAGAATTTTTCCTGAACAGGTAAGCACAGGCATCCGCCTTTATGCCGAAGGCGGCAGCGCGGAGTTCCGGGTTGTCCAATGGGAGATTGAATACAACGGGGAGGAATAGCGTTATGAATGAAAATCAAATGATCGCCAAGCAGGTTGTGCAGGCTATAGGAGGAGAAGAAAACATCATCTCCTTCGCGCACTGCGCTACCCGTCTGCGTATTATGGTGCGGGACAAGGATAGCATTAACCAAGAGCAGGTCGAGGGCATCGACAAAGTCAAAGGGGCATTTTTTAACTCCGGACAGTATCAGATTATTTTCGGCACTGGCACCGTCAACCGTATTTTTGAGGAGGTAGAGAAGCTGGGCCTTCAGAGTACCTCCAAGGAAGATCTGAAAGATCAGGGCAAAAAGGCGGGGAATGTGTTCCAGCGGTCAATTCGCACTTTCGGGGACGTATTCGTTCCCATCATTCCGGTCCTGGTAGCCACCGGGTTGTTTATGGGACTGCGCGGTTTGCTGACCCAGCCGCAGATTCTTTCTTTGTTCGGGCTCGTGCCTGAGGATATCTCAGCCAATTTTCTGCTGTTCACCCAAGTGCTCACGGACACCGCTTTTGCTTTCCTGCCTGCACTTGTGGCCTGGTCGGCCTTCCGGGTATTCGGCGGCAGTCCCATTCTTGGGATTGTGCTTGGGCTGATGCTTGTCAATCCGGCTTTGCCCAATGCCTATGCGGTTGCCGGAGGGACGGCGGAGCCGCTGATTATGTTCGGATTCATCCCGATTGTAGGTTATCAGGGGTCGGTACTGCCGGCGTTTATTATGGGACTGATCGGGGCGAAGCTGGAAAAGGCATTACGTAAGCGCATTCCAGAAGCGCTTGATTTGATTTTGACGCCATTCCTGACTCTGCTGCTCATGATCACGCTTGGCTTGTTCGCCATCGGTCCTCTGTTCCATTCCTTGGAGACGGGTGTACTGAATGCAACCACTTATGTGCTTGATTTGCCCTTGGGCATTGCAGGGCTATTGATCGGGGCGCTGCACCAGATTGTGGTCGTGACCGGCGTGCATCACATCTTTAATTTTCTGGAGATTCAGCTGGTGGAGCGTACGGGCGCCAACCCGTTCAATGCGATTATTACCTGCGCAATGGCTGCTCAAGGCGCAGCTTGTCTCGCTGTGGGACTGAAGACGAAGAACACCAAGCTGAAGGCGCTGGCATTGCCGTCCTCACTGTCCGCTCTGCTCGGTATTACCGAACCGGCGATATTCGGGGTCAACCTCCGGTATATGAAACCTTTTGTAATGGGGCTCATCGGCGGCGCGGCCGGCGGTTTCCTGGCTTCGCTGTTCCAACTGGCCGGCAACGGCATGGCCATAACGGTGATTCCCGGAACCCTGCTGTATCTGAACGGCCAACTTCCGCTGTACATTTTGGTCAATCTGGTTGCGATGGCTGTAGCTTTCGTGCTTACCTGGCTGTTCGGCTATCGTGATGAGATGTCCGCAGTTCCGGCAGAGCAGACGGCAGGCTCAGGGGGAACAGCGTCAGCGCTTCCTCAGTCTGAAGAGATACGGCCGGAGAATACCGCGGACGTGAGTGTACGCACGGCCTCCCCGGTCTTCGCTCCGAATCTGGTTGAGGCGTCAGATGAGCCGGGAACCCTTACATTCCTGGTACCCCTTACAGGAACACTGGTGGCTCTGGATCAGGTGCCGGACCCCGGGTTTGCCGGTAAACAATTGGGAGATGGCATCGCCATCGAACCCAGCGAAGGCAAGGTCTACGCGCCGTTCGGCGGTACCGTGGCCCATGTGATCAAGAAAAGCAAACATGCCGTCATTCTGGAGCATGCCAGTGGAGCGCAGGTGCTTATTCATGTAGGTATTGACACAGTCTCCCTGAAGGGAGAAGGCTTCGTGCTTCATGTGGAGACCGGTGAGCAGGTGAAGGCCGGGCAATTGCTGATTGAATTCGATCTTGACGTGATCCGCGCTGCCGGGCTGTCTACGGTCACTCCGGTTATCGTTCCGGGGGGGATTGACAACGTGCTTGAGGTGAACCCCGCTTCGCCAGGAACAGTAACCGCCGGCATTGACAAGGCCATGCAAGTGAAAGTTGCGCTCCAGGAAATTTTATGATCCCGGAATGTTTGACTTAGGCACGTTATCGCAATATAGTAAACGGGACGAAGCAGCGGATTTCCGGCTTCGTCCCGTTTTGTTTTAATCGAGGTTGACTTTCCGTAACCATGATTTTTTGTTTGACAGGGGAGGCGGTTTACGCCATAATACAATCCATACTAAACATATATGATTTATAAGAGGGGAGAGTCAGACATGTCACAGTTTAAAGCATTTAGAAAGTCATTTTGGATAGGAACCGTAGCACTTCTATTATTAGTGGTGGTTGCAGGATGCTCTGATTCCAAGAATAATTCTGAGTCAAATAAGAACGCCCAGCAGAACACGAATCAAGGGGCAAACCAGAGCGCAACTCCGGAGGAGCCTGCGGCGGGAGGAACCTTCGTCTATGGACGGCCTGCTTCCGTAACCTCACTTGATTTGCATAATCAGATTACATCGAATAACGCCTTTGCCATTGATAAAGTATTTGAATCTTTGGTTGCTTTTGATAGCAAGGGCGAAATTGTGGACTGGCTCGCCAAGTCCCATAGCATCAGTGAAGACGGCTTGACGTATACGTTTGTATTGCGTGACGGCTTGAAGTTTTCGAACGGTACTGAAGTTACTGCAGAGGATGCAGTATTCTCCTTACAGCGGCATTTGAAGGTTGGCGGACCGCTGGCAATAGCGGCAAAGGTCGATACCACTGTAGCGAAGGATAAACAGACGTTTGTTATTACGCTTAAAGAGCCTTATACACCGTTCATCTCCGAGCTGTCCAACTTCTCGAACGGAATTATTCCGAACAATTTCGGCGGGGTATCCGAAGAAGAGTTTTTCAAGAAACCGGTAGGTACAGGACCTTTCGTTGTTGAACAGTGGGATGCTGCTGGCGATCTGACGTTCACCAAGAACCCGAACTATTGGCAAGAAGGAAAACCTTATATTGATAAGCTTGTTTACAAGCTGATTGAAGATGACAGCCAGGCCATTAATCAGCTGAAGGCCGGAGAAGTGAATGCTATTGAATCTTTGGCGTTGCAAAATGCCGATGAAATAAAAAAAGGCCCTGACACTACAGTAGTAACTAATGGCAGCTGGGTGACAGAGCAATTGTTCTTCAATACGCTGGACAAGAATTTCTCTGATGTGCATGTCCGTCGTGCGCTCGCTCTGGCACTGGATCGTGAAGGCTTGACTAAGGCGCTTACCTTTGGATATGCACAGACTGCAAATTCATTGCTGCCGACAACCATTCCATATAATGCGAATGAGACAATCAAGGCACTGAACTTCGATCTCGATGCGGCCAAAGCGGAGCTTGCCAAATCTGCCTTCCCTAATGGATTCGATACAAAATTGCTTGTAGCCTCCGGCAACAGCACAAGAGCACAAGAGGCGCAAATTATCCAGGCAGCAGGTAAATCGATCGGGATTAACATTGAGATTGAATCCATTGAACTGGCCACTTTCCGTGAGCGTTTCTTCGCTTATGATTTTGCGGCAATGCTCAACAGCGGTCAAGCCGATTCTCCCGAAGCGAACTCGATTATCGCTTTCCAGACCGACCCGGAAGGCTTCAGTAAATCGTACTGGACCCATTACACGAATGATGAAGTGACCAAGCTTCTATATGAAGGCCAAAAAACGCCGGATGGCAAGGATCGTGAGGCAACCTACACCAAGCTGCTGCAAACTCTTGCTGATGAAGTTCCGTACATTCCTCTATATTATCCGGATATCCTGAAAGGCGTAGGATCTTCAGTGGATGGTCTCGTAGTTTTACCTAACGGCAGCGTTCGCTTTGAAGAAGTCCGTATCGGTAAATGATGAAGAGTAGCACACCTTTAAGCCAATCGTCAGGAAGGAATACATCTTACAGCTGGCTTGTGACCGCTCTATTAAGAGCTTTGGCAGTGATCCTCTTTGTAGTGACCGCAGTGTTTTTCATCATCAGAATCGTGCCGGGAGATCCCGCAAAAATGATTCTGGGAGAATACAGCACACCTGAGGCCCTCGAGAGTATGCATCATACTCTCGGGCTGGATCTCCCTTTATGGGAACAATTCGTCCGGTTTGTGAAGACACTGTTCACACATGGTGATACCGGCAATTCTATTATTACCGGAACCTCTACAAGAGTGCTGATTGCCGAGCGGGCTCCCATTACTTTGCTGCTCATTGTGATGGCCTGTATCTTGGCAGTCATTATTGCCCTCCTGCTTGCTACGGTTGCAGCCACACACAAGGATAAGCTGCCGGATCATTTGATCCGTATTTTTCCTACAATAACTCTGGGTATGCCAATCTTTTGGGTTGGCATGCTTTTGATTCTGCTGTTTAGTGTCCGGCTTCATTGGTTTCCCGTTGGGGGTGTAGGCGAAGGGTGGTTAGGAACCTTGTACAGTCTTACACTTCCGGCGATTACCGTCGCCTTTTCGCAGATTCCTACGCTGGTACGTTCGTTAAGAGCACAGATGCTTGAAATATTGGAATCCGATTTTGTAGTCACACTGAAGGCGGCGGGATTGCCAAGCAGGGTGATCCTGTTTAAGCATGTGCTGCGCAACTCTGCGCTTCCGACGCTAATGCTGCTTGGCGTTAATATTTCTTATCTGATCGGCGGTACCCTGGTCGTTGAACAGGTGTTTGGCATCAAGGGAATTGGCAGCTTGCTGTTCACTTCAATTTCGAATCGGGATTTCCCGGTCATTCAAGGAATAGCGCTTTACTGTGCGATATCTGTTGTGATCATCAGCCTCCTGATTGAAATCATTTCGTGGTGGCTCGATCCCAGAACGAAAGGAAAACAATGAAACGTATAATAACAGAACCTATGTTGCTTGAGGACGCCAGGAAGACAAACGTTCTCCATCGAATAAGGAATACGCCTTCCCTTCTGGTGGGGAGCATTATGTTTGCAGTGCTTATTATCTTGGCTGTATTCATACCGTTTCTGAGTCCTTATGACCCTTCAGCGCAAGATTTGAGCGCCTTTTTGCAGCCTCCTTCTGCCGAACATTGGCTGGGGACGGATCAATTGGGACGCGATTTGTTTACGAGACTGATCTATGCGGCGCGAACCGATTTGAGCATCATGGTTCTGGCGGAAATTGTTCCATTCTGCACCGGTGTATTTTTGGGAATGGTTGCAGGGTATTACGGAAAATGGGCCGATAAGGTCATTACGCTGCTCACGGATACGTTTATCGCTTTTCCTTTTTATCTGATCGTGATTATCGTGGCTTTTGCCAGCGGAGCAGGTGAGCGGGGCATTTATATCACCTTTATGCTTGTAGGCTGGATTGTGTTTGCCCGTGTAGTCAGAGGTATTAGCGCATCGTTTCGCGAGCAGGAATGGGTGGCGTCCGCTCAAACGTTAGGGCTGCCTGGAGTGAAAATTATCCTTCGTCATCTCCTGCCCAATGTACTGCCTCAAGCGGTTGTAGTCCTTATGACGGATATGGTCGGACTTCTGGTGGCCATTGTTACACTCGGTTATCTTGGCATCGGCATTGCACCGCCAACCCCGGATTGGGGAACCATGATTTCGGATGGACAATCCTTCATAACTACAGCCTGGTGGCTCTCGGCGGTTCCGGGATTCGCAGTGGTGTATACGGGAATTGCGTTGTCTCTTGTGGGAGATGGGTTGGCAGACTTATGGAGGAAAAAATGATTTCTACAAGTCCGGTTTTGGAAATAGAAGCATTATCGCTGGGAACCAAGTCCAATACTAAATTAGTAAGCAATGTAAGCTTCTCACTGGGCAAAGGGGAGAGTCTGGGATTAGTAGGCGAATCGGGTTCCGGAAAATCGCTGACCCTGCGTTCGATTCTGGGATTGCTTCCACGGGGTGTTGAACAGACAGGCGGAGTCATTAAGAGTGACGTAAGCAGCGCTATGGTATTTCAAGACCCGAGAGGGGCGCTGGACCCGCTATGTCCGGTGGTTAAGCAGCTTGCGGAAGTCGTATATTATAGGCAAAAATTAAGCCGGAAGGCTTCACGCAGCGTGGCTCTGGAACTGCTCGAAATGCTTGGCCTGCCCGATTCTTTAAAGAGGGCCGACCGTTATCCGAGCCAGCTTTCGGGTGGCCAGTGCCAACGGGTAGTCATCGCCATTGCACTGGCATGCAAGCCGGGCATTCTTCTCTGCGATGAGCCGACAACGGCGCTGGATGTTACCGTTCAGCGGCAAATCATTGAAACGATCACCCGCCTGCAGAATGAACTGGGCTTTGCAATGGTATTTGTTACGCATAATCTTGCGATTGCAGCCGCCCTGTGCTCCAAGCTGTGTGTGATGAAAGAGGGGCAGATTGTTGAGCAGGGCGATACCCTTAGTGTTTTGCAGAACCCGCAAAATTCTTATACCCAAATGCTGATTAACTCGGTGCTTCCTCTGCCGGAGCTTGAAGGGAGCGGACAACCATGGAGCTAGCCCTGCAAGTGAAAAATCTGGCGGTTCATTACGGCGGATTTACTGCGCTCGATCATATCCATCTGAATCTGCAGCAGCATACTACCCTTGGCCTTGTAGGAGAGTCCGGCTCGGGCAAATCCACGCTGGCACGGGTCATTGCCGGGCTGATCACCCCCGATGAGGGGCAGATTCTGTTGGGTGCACAAGAATTAACCAGGAAGAGAAGCCGGGAGCAGCGCAAGCGAATCCAGATGATCTTCCAAAATCCGGACGCTTCGCTGAATCCCAAGCATTCCATCAGGCAGATTCTGTCCGAAGCGCTTCTGTTTCATAAAATTGTCGGCCGCACGGAGGTCGAGCAGCGGTGTAAAGAGCTGTTGAGCCGTGTTCAGCTGGAAGCCAAGGCATTGGACCGGTATCCTCGCGAATTCTCCGGCGGTCAGCGCCAGCGGATCGCGATTGCCCGCGCATTAAGCGTTGAGCCGAGCCTTCTGATTGCGGATGAACCGACCAGCGCCTTGGATGTATCTGTACAGCGGAGTGTGCTCGAACTGTTTAACACGCTCAAAGATGAGCTTAATCTTACCATGTTGTTCATCTCCCATGATTTGGGGGTTATCCATGCAATCAGCGACACGGTAGCGGTCATGCGGCAGGGAAAGCTGGTTGAGATCAGTCCCAAGGATCAATTCTTCGCCCGCCCTGTAACGGAATACAGCCGTGAGCTCTTGTCCGCCGTTCCGAAAATGCCGAAGTCGATCACATCAGGAGGTTTATATGAGCCGAGAACATAAAGGATTTATACCGCTGTCATTGTCTGAGTTTGACACACTTACAAGTTTGCTCTCCCGGCTTTTGTTTACCGGTCATCCCCCGGTCATCATTCCTGGAGAGGCAATTCTGGGAATCGAGGCGGTAGCGGCGGGGATATCTGCGCCTGGCCGTACGATTCTAAATATAGTCACAGGTCCCTATGGAAGTTTGTTTGGACAATGGCTTGAACGCGGCGGGGCAACGGTTGTTGAAGTAAAGGTCCCCTTTGATGAAGTAGTTACTGTTCAGGAAGTCGCTGCGGCGATTGAACGGTTTAAACCGTGTGCGCTTTCCTTTGTTCAGGCAGAAGTGGTGACAGGCGGATCGAATCCGGCCAAAGAAATAATTAAGCTTGCACGCGCCGCTAACCTCGTTACGGTGACAGACTCCGTTTCGGCGGTTGGGGGAGAAGCCCTGCCGGTGGATGAATGGGGCGTTGATTTTGCAGCTATAGGCGCGCAGAAAGCTTTGGCCGGGCCTAACGGCATCAGCGCCGTAAGCATCTCACCGCGCGGCTGGGAATTCCTTGAGTCTAATAGCAATGCTCCGCGCAATTCCATTCTGTCCTTACTGGATCTTAAACCCTCACAGAAGGGGACAACACCGTTACGTGTTCCTCCCAACATCCCAACGTTGGAGGCAAGAGCTTTGATCTCGGCATTGACAGCCATTGAGGAAGAAGGCTTGGAACAGGTCATCAAGCGCCATGAATCGGCTGCGGCCTCGGCCATTGCCGGTATCAAGGCCTTGGGTCTGGAGCCTTGGCAGAAGGATAGCCAACACTATTCTACACTGACTACGACGGTGCGGATTTCCGGGGAACCGGGCTTGCGTATTAATCAGCCTATCGGTATCGTAGCTCCCGGTGACGGAGAGCTATTCGGCCAGCTTTTGCGGATTAATCATTTCGGAACGAATGCTTCCCGTCAAAGTGTGGAAGAAGCCATTACGACGTTCGCCGGGCTGCTGAATCAGGACCCTGATCCTGCGCTCAAGGCAATCCGCCGACTTTGGGAGAATGAACATGATCAATAAACATCCTGAGGCGTTAGTCTTCAATCATATTTTCATTGCTGGTATCGAAGGAAAACGTTTTGATATTAACATTAAGGACGGCCGGTTCTCCTCTATAGCTGAAACGGAGCCGCCTAAGGATCAGTCCGCTCATCCAGGCCAAGATTTATGGATCAGTCCGGGGGTTATTGATCTTCATACGCATCTGGCTTGGACAGACTTTGACCATGAGGATCAATTGAAACGCGGCAGCCATGAGCTCGAAGTCATGCAGGCTGAGGCCTTTGAAGCCACTTTGCGGACCGGTGTAACAACGGCGCGTGATGCGGGCGGGATTCTGCCGAGCACAATACGGCATCTCGTTCAGCACTATCAGCAGCCGCTAAGGGTGCAAACCAGCAGCGCTATGCTTGGAGCGGCGGATGCCCGCGGACTTAAGGTTTTGGAGGGGCGGCTGGCCGAGATTTTTGATACAGGAGCAGGCTGGATTAAGATTATGGCAACAGGCGGCCTTGGTGCACCTACGGAAAAAGTGCTGGAGCCGATTTTTTCAGAGGAAGAATTCTCTTTCATTGTCCGCCATGCGCATGCTCATCATAAAAAAGTCCTGGTGCATACCTGGGGCGGGGTAACGGTAGACTGGTCTATCGCTGCCGGTGTTGAATCCATAGAGCACGGAATGTTCCTGACCGGGGATCAGGCCGGCAGACTTGCTGAGTCCGGAACAGCTTTTGTGCCTACGACCTCAATTTATAGCATTGCTGCAGATCCGAAAGGCGTTCTGGCGCTGAACCCGGTCATTTGTGACCGGGCCGCCCGCGCTGCCGAAGCCCACTCTAAAGCGATTGAGTATGCCAAGAGAGCGGGGGTCCGCATAGGATTCGGTACGGATTATGCTACGCCTGCACTTCACGGGTACAACCTTCAAGAGCTGGATACGCTGATGGATTACGGCATGACCCGGGCGGAAGTGTGGCAGGCTGCCACAATAACTGCTGCTGAGATTCTGGGAAGCGGCAATGAGCTGGGGCGGATTTCCAGCGGATATCTTGCAGATGCTATTATTTTCAATGCTGATCCGTACCAGGCATCTAATGCAGAAGAACTGCGGAAGAGCATCGTTTCCGTCATTACCGGGGCAGAGGAATCGGAGCTGATTCAGGCTCAGTAACATTTGTGCAAGATCATAAATAATCAACCCGTTGGCATAGGCCTGCGGGTTATTTTTGTGCGTGCTGGGGAAAACATTGGAGACTTAAGATGGCATTTATAGTAAACTGAATGTAAAGTGCCCATAATTCAATGGGTATATTTTGTTGAAAAGCTCTTCGAATGAAGAGTTTTTTCCATTATATAGAAAATGATGTGATATGTTTATGCAGCTTCGCGCTAGTCTTCCGAAGAAAAAATTGCTGGAGAAATATCTTTCCGGCGAAGGTATGGATTATCGGCAAATTATAGCTTTATTTATTCCCATCCTGATTGACCAGGCCTTCATCATCGGGCTTAATCTGGTAAATACCGCAATGATCAGCTCGTCCGGGATGGCGGCGGTCAGTGCGGTGAATATGGTGGATTCGCTTAATATTTTTCTGATCAATGTGTTTGTTGCGGTTGCAACCGGGGGGACGGTGGTAGTCGCACAGTATAAAGGCAGCGGAAATGACAAGATGGTGTCTCAGGCTACGGCCGGTTCGGTCACCTCGGTGTCGCTGATCGCCTTGGGAATAGGCCTTCTGATGATGGGCTTACATACTCCAATATTGAACCTTCTGTTCGGAACCGCCTCGCCCGACGTGCTGGACAATGCCCGGATCTATCTGATCGGCAGCAGTATCTCTTATCTGGGCATCGCGGTGGTGCAGGCGGTATGCGGAGCTCTGCGGGGAGTGGGCAGGACACGGGCTTCTCTGATGCTGTCGCTCATCATGAACCTGCTGTATGTTATCCTGAACGTAGTCTTCATTAATCTGCTGCACATGGGCGTGCTGGGGATGACGCTTGCGGTAAATATCGCACGGTACACGGGGATGGTCTGTGCCTTGGTGTATCTGTTCAAGGTGGATACGGCCCTGCGTGTGCGTTTTCGCGACCTGTTCCATATTCCGCTGACCATGCTGCGGAAAATCATGTTCATCGGCGTGCCGTTCGCAGCGGAGCAGATGTTCTTCAACGGGGGCAAACTGCTGACCCAGGTGTTTATTGTCAGCCTTGGCACTTATGCCATTGCGACCAATGCGATCGCCGGCTCGCTGGCCATGGTGTTTCAAATTCCAGCCAGTGCGCTGTCGCTAACCATTGTAACGGTAGTCGGCCAATGTATCGGGCGGGGGAATGTCGCCGATGCCAGAAAGTTCATCAAGTCCTTCCTCTGGATCGGGTCCGCTTCATTGGCATTGATCGCCTTGATCCTGATGCCGCTGTTCCACCCGCTGGTGTCGATCTTTTCTCCGCCTCCCGAGATCATTGACGATCTGTTTGTGGTGCTGCTGGTGAATTCCATTGCCCAGGTTCCGCTGTGGGCCGTCAGCTTTATTTTGCCGTCTGCGCTGCGGGCAGCGGGAGATTCGCGCTTCACGTCAATCACTTCGATGCTGACGATGTGGCTGTTTCGGGTGGTATTTGGCTATATCCTCGGGATCGTGCTGGGCTATGGCGTCATGGGAGTCTGGCTGGCGATGAACTGCGAGTGGGCCGTTCGCGGGGGTGTTTTTCTGTGGCGCTTCCGGGGCAAGAAGTGGTTTGCGCATAAGCTGATTTAGATGTACCTGTTAAGGCTGTCGGGAAAGTCCCGACAGCCTTTTTAAAATCCGTAAACCTGTATAATTTCGGAAGCCTTACCATAAAAGATACTTCCTGCATTTCAACGCTTTTGACCTCGATTTTAACTCAATTGTTGTTCTTTGGGGTTTAGATCAATTATCGCATGATAATCCTTCACGCTGTTGCGGCCATTCGCTTTGGAATAGTAGAGCGCTTGATCCGCCTCCGCAATTAGCTGCTCCGGAAGAATGGCGGCATTGGGGAAGCAAGTGGACACGCCTATACTGATGGTGACGACATCACTAATCTTCGAGCCAACATGGGGAATCTTTTCATCCTCAACAGCAATGCGAAGTTTTTCTGCCAGCCCCAATGCTCCGGTGATGTTCGTATCCGGCAGGATAATGGCGAATTCTTCGCCGCCGTAACGGGCTAACGTATCTGATGGACGACCGGCGGTTCCTTTGGCAATGGCCGTTACTTTGCGCAAGCAATCATCTCCAGCCTGATGCCCATAAGAATCGTTGTAGGCTTTGAAATAATCGATGTCAAACATAATAAGAGATAATCCGTTCTGACTGCCGTTCCGTTTAGCCCTTTTCCATTCTCTTATCAGCGTTTCATCAAAATTGCGCCGGTTGGCTATTTCCGTAAGCCCATCCATTAAGGACAACTGCTGCAGCGTATTCTCTACCTTTTTTCTCTCCGTAATATCTGTGGCCGTGCCAATGAATCCGCTTATTTCTCCGTCCAGCCAAAGCGGGGACACGATAAGCGATATGGTTAGGCGGGAGCCGTCTTTTCGAATATACGACCATTCGCGGCCCTCCGGGGGTTCTTCCATCGCGCAAAAAAAGAACACATCCAATCCCTTGAATGGCTTGCTCTTCATGATGGACAGTTCCTCGGCATAGGTTGCCACTTCCTCAGGGTCATGAAAAATAAGGGGCGTTTCCCGGCCGATTAAATCTTTTGGTTGATAGCCAAGCATTGTTTCCGCAGCCTTGTTAATATGAGTAATTCTCCCTTTAGGATCAAAAACAGTGATTACCGTGCCTACAGAGGACTGGAAAATGGCTTCCTGAAGCATATGCAGAGAGCGATATCTTCGCTCACTGTTCTCCAGCTCTTGCGCAAGCTGATTAGAGTGAGAAAAAAACGCAATCAGCTTAGCCGAAAACAGCCCTCCGGAACAAATAAGCGCCAAATAAGTAAGTGTATCCATGGTAGGACCCATCAGCAGCGCCATAAAGGAAATGAGCGTTACGCTAAGCAGCAGAGCAAGGAGCCAGCGCCGCCAATATTGGTCAATATACTGCATAATTAAACCGCTGCCGATGCCCAAGAATAGCATGTTGACACATGCAGCAATAGCTGTAGAGGAAAGCGATCCAAAAAAAGTAAGTCTGCCAATGACAACAAACAAAGCAGTCAGCAACGAAGCCGGCAAGCCACCATAGAAAGCGGAACAGATCACAATAATATGCCGGAAGTCGATGAAGGTAGTGGGGTTAACCTTGAAACTAAACTGCAGCAGAAGAAGGGCGCACACTCCGTGCAGCACTCCAATCAGCAGTTTGAACAGCAGGGGATGGGAATTTTTGTTTAAGGAATGGCGGAACAGCAGGTTGATGAGAAAGAGAAACGCGGTCAATAACGCGAAGTTTGCAATCATATATCGAAACATTAGGTTAGGCACCACTTCCGTAAATGATAAAAACATAATGCCCATTATACTATGTCTATAGGGCTTAAGAAATATCAGTTCGGAATTTAAAAAAAACACAAAACGTTGAAACCCTTTATGATCAAAGGTTTCAACGTCTGGGCTCCGAAGGATAACGCTAACTATGTCCCGCCAACCCAGCCTCTCGACAGGTAATTCTACTTACACCAGCTCTAACACTACCATCTGGTGATTCTCCAGATAAGGAACCGTGTAGCCGATTTCGCCGTCTTGGCCCACCGTAAACGGCAGCTCTGTCATCGACGGGGCCAGATAGACCCGCTGGACGGGAGCGGGAGACGGGAGGCGCAGGCTGACGGAAACATCCCGCAGCGGCACGATATCCTCAATGCCACTGTGGTTGATTTTGTCGGTTCCAATCTGGGCGTCGTATTAGCGCTGCGGACTGAGGAGACGTTATTTGTGGAAAAGAGACATGGTGTTCAGAATCGCGGACTGGAAAGACGTTATTGCGCCAGAAAAGCAGCAAACAGCGTGTGAAATGAGGTTATAACGTCACTGGTGTCCGCAAGCACCGGAGATGCATCGAATATCTGCACATAACGGCTCTGGTGTCCGAATCAGCTAGGGCAGGCGAAAATCGCCCCCTTTTGAAATGGTTGCTCATCACTTCCATTTTACCAAGGTGCGATTTTTGTGATTATTATTAAATTGTGTGATTCATCCCATGGTAGGGATTCAGCGGATGCTCTTTCTATATTGGTCCGGTGAAATTCCTTTGATCTTTTTGAACATCTGGCTGAAATATGACGGGGAAAGATCGCCCACCTCCACAGCAATCTCCTGAATGGATTTACCGCTATTGGCCAACAGTATGCAAGCCCCGCTTACACGCCGCTGAATCAAGTATTCGGACAGTGTGATGCCGGCATATTGCTCGAACAAATGTGAAATGTGGTAAGGCGACAGATGCAAACTGGCAGCCAGCGTTTCGAGGCTGAAGGGCTGCTTGTAATGTTCATCCAGCCAGTCGGTAATCCGTTCGAATGTGGGCCTCCACGCGAATGGATGGGATTATCTTCGGTTTGGACATCGGACACTTGTTTTTGAAGCAAACGCATCAGTTGAAGCATCAGGAATCCGGTATCTTCTTCTTTGTTTGCGGCAGAATCATTTACGGAATGATGTAATTCCTCCAGCAAATCCAGAATCGGGGTATTATTCATGGCGTAGAAAACTGGCCTCTGCAGAGTGCTCTTCCACATTTTCCGGAAAAACTTCTCCAGGAAAGGAAAAGCGGTAAGATAATGCTCGAGAAAACTGGGGTCAAAGGTCAGATTGGTCCGGATATAAGAACGGTTGGGGGCCGGAGGAACCATCACTTGGTGCAACTGATAGGGCTGGAACCAAACCAGCGTATGATCCTGAATGCTGGCGCAGTCGGCATAGCTGCGGTCCCCGGTCTGGTCAGTAGCCCAATAGAGCAGGGGGAGATTCATCAGGCAGTCAATGATAATCCGGCCCCCGTTGGCGTTATCGCCTTCCGGCCCCCAGGCTTGAAACAGCTGCGGGGCAGACCGCCAGCGTTTCATCAGAATATCGGCTGCCTGCAGCGCCAGCAGGCGAGAGCCTTCATCCTTATCAACGATCCAGCGGGCCTTCGCGGACAGCGAATATAAAAAGCCGATGTCATGATGATCGAGTTCCTTTTCAGCCTCCAAGCGTTTTTTGAGAGAGTTCACACTTTTGATGGCTGCAGCATGAATCTCCGGGTCCTTGCTGTATTCGTAGCTCAGCCATAATATCCCGGACCAGAATCCTTCCGTCCAGCTGGTCTGGTCAGTTAAATGATATTTGCCGTCCCCACGGCATAATAACCTCCATAGTATCGCTCAATTGTTCTTATGTTTATTATAAGCCAATCATTTTGTTGATTTGTTGTGCAAGTTCTTAGGTAAGTTGTGGATTAAGCGCAATTCAAATGATATATAAAAAGTACGGTACAATCTTTAATTTAGAGTAAGACGCACTTTTTGCATTATGCTACGATTTGGGGTGAGAAAGGGGGCGGCTTTTCCATAGTTGTAAGCGCTTAACTTGTCTAACCCAAATTCATACAGAGGAGTGCAACGCATGAGTAAAATGATTAAACAGGTCTTCTCGTTAGTACTGGCGGCGAGTCTGCTTATTCCGCTGGGCTGCCTTGCTCCGGTTGCGCAAGCTGCAACACCGAAACTGGAAGTAACGAAAACGGTTTATCACGAAACCTTTGCGGCTGGTGCAGGCAAAGCTGTTCAATCGGGAGGTGCCAGCCTGACGGCTGTCACCGGCAAGTCTTTTGCAGGCAATGCAGACGGAGCGGCATTATACGTAAGCAACAGAGTAAACAACTGGGACGCGGCTGATTTCAAATTCAGTGACCTCGGCCTGGAAAACGGAAAAACCTACACGGTGACTTCAATTGTTTATGTGGATGCAAATGTGAATCTGCCCACCGGCGCGAGTGCTGCACTTCAAACTGTGAACAGCTATGGAAATTATGCGGAAGTGAATTTTGAAGCGGGCAAAGCCGTTACTCTGACTAAGGAATTTACCGTGGATACAAGCAAAGATCAGGCCTTGCGCATGAACTCCAACAAAGTAGGAGCCGAGGTTTCTTTCTATATCGGAGACCTCCTTATCACCGAGAAAGTCACTTCGGACGGTGGAGAAGAGCCGCCTAGAGAACCGGCTTTACCGTTCACTGCCATCACCTTTGAGGATCAGACTACCGGCGGTTTTGGAGGCAGAGCCGGGACTGAGAAGCTGACTCTTACAGATACAGAGAATCATACCGAGGGTGGTTCCTATGCCTTGAAAGTAGAGGGCAGAACAGCTACGTGGCATGGGCCATCCTTGCGTGTGGAGAAGTATGTGGACCAGGGCAGCGAATATAACATTTCGGCCTGGGTCAAGCTGATCGAACCCGCAAGCTCGCAGCTGCAGCTGTCAACGCAGACCGGGAATGGAAGCAGCGCGAATTATGTAGCTCTTTCCCCAAAAACAATCAGTGCCAGCGACGGTTGGGTTAAATTTGAGGGAAGCTACCGCTATAACAGTGTGGGCGGCGAATATTTAACCATCTATGTTGAGAGCGCCAATAACGCAGCAGCATCTTTCTATATCGACGACATCCATTTTGAGAAAACAAGCACAGGTCCAGTCGCCATACAAAAGGACCTGATTCCTGTAAAGACTACCTATCAAAACGATTTTTTGATCGGCAACGCGATAACAGCCGAGGATCTGGAAGGCGTGCGGCTGGAGCTGCTTAAAATGCATCACAATGTCGCTACTGCAGGAAACGCGATGAAACCGGATGCGCTGCAGCCGGCGAAGGGCGATTTTACCTTTGACGCTGCGGATTCCATGGTTGCTAAGGTACGGGCTGAAGGGATGTTGATGCATGGGCATGTGCTGGTATGGCATCAGCAATCCCCCGTGTGGATGAATACGACAAAGGATGCAGCAGGGAATAACCTTCCCTTGGGGCGGGACGAAGCGCTCGCAAATCTGCAGACCCATATTAAAACGGTCGTGGAACATTTCGGTGACAAGGTAATCTCTTGGGATGTCGTGAACGAAGCGATGAGCGATAATCCGGGTAATCCGGCAGATTGGGAGGCCGCGCTGCGTCAATCCCCTTGGAAGAGTGCCATTGGCGCAGATTATGTGGAGCAGGCCTTCCTGGCGGCAAGAGAAGTGCTGGATCAACATCCAGATTGGAATATCAAGCTGTACTACAACGATTACAACGAAGATAACCAGAATAAAGCGGCAGCCATTTATAACATGGTCAAAGCCATCAATGATAGGTATGCGCTTACACATCCGGGAAAACGCCTCATCGACGGCGTGGGCATGCAGGGGCACTACAGTGTCAACACCAATCCCGAAAACGTAAAGCTGTCGCTGGAGAAGTTCATTTCCTTAGGCGTAGAAGTAAGCATCACCGAGCTTGATATTCAGGCTGGAAGCAACAATCAGCTTTCCGAGAAGCTTGCGAATGCCCAAGGCTATTTATACGCGCAACTGATGGAGCTCTTCAAAACTCACGCCGCAAATATAGAACGCGTTACCTTCTGGGGCTTGGACGACCATACGAGCTGGAGAGCTTCTGCTAATCCGTTATTATTCGATAAGAACCTGCAGGCCAAGCCGGCTTACTACGGGGTTATCAACCCCGGTAAATTTATGGAGGAGCATAAACCTGATTCTACCGGTGCAAACCAATCCACCGCTGTTTATGCTTCACCTGTAGTTGACGGGACGGTTGATGCTGTCTGGAGCAAGGCGGCGGAGTTGCCGGTGAATCGGTACCAGATGGCGTGGCAGGGCGCGACCGGAGTGGCCAAAACCCTCTGGGATGATCAAAATCTGTATGTTTTGATTCAGGTCAGCGACGCGCAGCTGGACAAGAGCAGTAAGAACGTATGGGAACAGGATTCCGTCGAAATCTTCCTGGATGAAAACAATGGGAAGACGACGTTCTATCAAGACGATGACGGACAGTTCAGAGTCAATTTTGACAACGCGACTTCCTTCAATCCGGCTGGGATCGCTGGCGGATTCGAATCATCAACCAAGGTTACCGGAACAAACTACACAGTAGAAGTGAAGATTCCGTTTAAAAAAATCTCAGCAAGCAACGACAAAAAGATCGGTTTCGACGTACAGATCAATGACGCCAAAGACGGGGCACGGCAAAGTGTTGCCGCATGGAATGATACAACCGGCAATGGATATCAGGACACCTCTGTTTACGGTGTGCTTACGCTTACGGGTAAACCTGGCCAATCGAACAGCAACAATAACAACACTAACAGTAGCAACGGATCAACTCCGCAGACCGGAACCGTTGAGAGCAAAGACGGTGTAGTGACGATCAAACCCGAAGTGAAGACTGAAGGCGCAGGGGCGAAGGCGGCGATTTCGGGCGACCACCTGAAAAAAGCGCTTGAGCAAGCCGCTCCGGCAGCAAATGGACGGAAACAGATCATAGTCGAAGTGCCGAAGCAAGCAAACGTATCCTCGTATGAAATGCAGTTGCCGACTCAAAGCTTGAAGAGTCAGGAAAACTATGTGCTTTTGATAAAAACAGACTTAGCGGCCATCGAGGTTCCGAGCAATATGCTGTCCAGTGCTGCAGTAAATACTGACACCGTGTCCATCCGTGTAAATCAGGCCTCAATAGACAATTTGAATACGGCAGCCCGCGATAGGATTGGCAATCGTCCGGTAATTGAGCTGAACATCATAGCTGGCGGCCAGGCAGTGACATGGAACAATCCGAATGCGCCTGTAAAGGTAACCGTTCCTTATAAGCCGACAGTGGAAGAGCTGGGCCATCCAGATTCGCTCGTCGTTTGGTACCGTGCAGCCAATGGCAGCATGATATCTATCCCGAACGGCCGCTATGACGCCGCAAGCGGAGCACTTGTGTTCCAAACGACTCATTTTGGCACCTACGCGGCAGCGTATAACCCTATGAGCTTCGAGGATATGGGGAACCTGTCTTGGGCAAAGCAGGCTGTTGCTGCCATGGCTGCCCGGGATATCGTCAAAGGAACCTCAAAGAACAGCTTCTCCCCGGAGACAGCTATGAATAGAGCAGACTTCACCGCGCTTCTTGTGAGAGCCCTTGAATTGGAGGGTACAGATCAGGATAGTGCTGCCTTCAGCGATGTCCAGAAAGACGCTGATTATAGAAATGAACTTGCCATTGCGAAGCAACTAGGCATCGTCACTGGCTATGAAGGCAACATGTTCAAGCCAAACAGTGAGCTTTCCCGCCAGGATATGATGGTGATCGCTTACCGTGCACTGGCGGCAGCCGGCAAAAAGGCCAGTGGCAGCGCAACCTTGGATGCTTATTCGGATGCAGACCGGATTGCTGATTATGCCAGAGATAGCCTGGCAGCTCTGGTGAAATTCGGAATTGTGAGCGGCAAAGACGGCAAGCTTGCACCGGACGATACGCTCACCCGCGCTGAAGCGGCAGTTATTGTGTACCGCATTTGGAATCTGTAGCCTGTAACCTGTATTTACAGCTCTCAACCTAAACAGCCAGCCGCCGGGGAATTTCCGGTGACTGGCTGCTTTTTGCTGTGATTTACCAGTATTTCATCAATGAATAAAGATTCTATCTTTGATACAATTCTAAAATTGATGTCATAGGAGGAATCTCGTGAAGGCCATATTAGGTAGATTCATAATAGCGGCAGCCGCTGTCATTTGCTCGACAAGCATGTTTTGTCAGCATATATTGGCCGATGGGCGGCTGCCTTTTGATGATACAAACACAAGCTATGCCCAAAAAGAGATCATAGATTTATATAATAAAAAGCTTATTACAGGAACCTCGTTGACGAGTTTTTCACCAGCAAAGTCTATGACCAGAGCAGAATTTATTACTGTGCTGGAACGTTTGCTAAAGCTTGATCCAGTGGCTAGTCCAGTAACGGCTTTTACAGATGTAGTAAAGAGTGAATGGTATTACGGTCCGATTCAGGCGGCTGTTCAGCTGAACCTGGCAAGTGGAACCTCGGAGACTACCTTTGCACCTAAGAGAGCTGTTACAAGACAAGAGGCAGCTGTTTGGATGGCTGGTGCATTGCAACAAACGAACGGCAAATCCACTAATCTGACAGTATATAAGGATAGTAATCGTATTGCTGCTTGGGCTGGTAATTCTGTTGCTGCCGTTAGTAAGCTAGGATTAATGAAGGGCGATGAAACAGGATATTTTCGTCCAACGGATGCAATTACCAGGCAGGAAGCAACTGTACTTATTTATCGGGTGCTGCAAAATAAAAGCTGGGCCACAGAGCTTGAGAATGAGCCGCATAAACATATTGTAATCGGCTGGCAGTATGGACAAACCACCGCAGAGTATAAGAGTACTATTCTGAAATCGAATGTGAACATCTTATCTCCACGGTGGTACTTTGTAGGGGGGAGTGGGTCCGTAACGGATTCAACGGAAATCTCGCTTGTTTCGTGGGCAAAGACGAAGGACAAAGAAATTTGGGCGATGGTCGGTAACCGGTCCGATCAAGAAGCTACTCATCTAATGTTGACTAGTATAACAGCAAGAAATACTGCAATAATCCAATTAGCAGCGATGGTAAGTAAATATGGCATTGATGGGCTAAATATAGATTTTGAGAATGTAAAGGCAACGGATCGAAAATATTTGACAGCTTTTATTGCTTTATTAGCAGAGAGATTGCATGGTGTTAATGCTACGTTGTCTATAGATGTGTCGCCTGATCTTGGTACGGATTGGACAGAGGCATTCGACTACGCTGCGCTTGGCAAACAAGTAGATTATGTAGTAATGATGGGCTACGATGAGCATTACGGTGGAAGTGTCAATCCAGGCTCCAATGCTTCGCTTCCCTATATCACAAACGCAGTCGAAACCTTGCTAAAGGTTGTATCAAATGACAAGGTCATATTGGCATTGCCATTCTATAACCGGGACTGGATGTTAAAGCAAAATGGAACAGTTTCATCCTCCGAATTCATTACGTTCACTGAGCAAAATCAGAAAATCAGTACCTATTCAATGAGACCGCTATGGAATGAATCATTAGCTCAATATGTTGCCGGCTATACGAACAATGCTATGCAACACATGATTTGGATTGAGGACGGGCGCTCGTTAATTGCCAAATATCATTTTGCTGTTACTAAAAATTTAGCGGGAGTGGCCTACTGGTACATAGGCGGGGAAAATCCGGATATTTGGACAAGCATGAGTAATGCGGAGAAATATTACGGTTATTCCTTCTTAACCAATAAAACCCCTTGATTCATCTAGGGGTTTAGCTTGACAGAAATCTCTTGCCTACTGATAGTTTCGTATGGTATATTTTAGGTGTCATTTAACAATCTAAACGTTTAACAAAACGTTTGCGGCATAGAATAGGAGAATTACAATGAGCAAAACCAGCATTAAGCATATCGCTGCTAAAGCCAATGTTTCGATTGCTACAGTCTCCTATGTGCTTAATGGTACCCGCAATGTCCGTCCAGAAACGCGTCAGCGAGTAGTTGAAGCCATTGAGGAGCTGAATTACAAACCCAACGATATTGCCAAGAGCCTCAAGCTCAACCGTACGAATACGATCGGTGTTATCGCAGAGGATGTGACGGTGTTTAATGCACCCGAGATTATTGATGGTATTAATGATTTTGGCGATCGGCATGATCTGCATATTTTACTGGTCAATCTTCGTCTAAATAAACGTATCGGCCGTAATTTTGCTGATGTAGAGGCATACCGGAAGTACGCCTCCAATGCTGTGTCCGAGCTGCTCAGCAAGCAGGTGGACGGGATTATCTATATCGGTGTACATACCCGTGACCTAACCGGACTAATTGATGCAGACGACAAACCTATTGTATATACCTATGGTTATACACGGGACGACATTTCCATACATTATAACGATGAACAGGCTTCTTATGAGGCCATGTCCCATCTGGTCGCGAAGGGTCATAGCAGAATCGCGGTCATTAGCGGGCTGATGGATTCCATTCCGTCCAGACAGCGGCTGAACGGTTATTATCGGGCGATTACTGACTTTGAACTGCCCTTTGATCCTTTATTGATCAAGATGGGGGACTGGGAGCGGGAATCCGGATATCGCCTGACCGGCGAGCTGTTATCTCTGCCGGAGCCGCCGACGGCTATCCTCTCTATGAATGATGTTATGGTGGTTGGGGTATTGCAGGCAGCCGACGAAAGAGGCGTTAAGGTTCCGGAGGACTTGTCGGTGATTGGCTTCGATAACCGGGAATTCAGCGATTATCTGCGCCCGCGGATTACGACGATGGAACTTCCGCTGCACGAGATGGGCTATCAGGCCATAGAGAGCTTGTACAATGTGATCAATGGGAACGAGTCTGCGCCCCTGACTATGCCGGAATGCCGGTTGATTGAGCGTGACTCCGTAGCTGCTGTAAACGATGTGAGATAAAGCCGATGTCTCACATCATATTTTTTTCATTTATCTAAACGTTTAGATTTTGAGGCGGGACGCGAAAGAGGTGATGGCGATGACGTTTCTCAGCAATGCAAAATACAGAATGGAGCTTAGCGCCCGGGGAGCCATGCAGTCCCTGGTGATGCAGGAAGATCCCGCCGCAATGAACTGGGTGGTTGATCCTGCTTATCTGCAACAGGCAGGATACGAAGACGAGGATAAGCTGTTCGGGGAATGGACGCTCGAATTGAATGGGAAGATCATACGCAGTGTGGATCTTAAGCCGAGGGTGATCCAGGAGGGAGAGCATCGCGCTACTGTTGAGTTTGATGCTTTTCCGGTAACGATCCGCTTCGTGTACACACTGGAGGAGGAGCGCTTCAGGTGGAGCATCGAATTGTCCAACCGCTCCGCACAAGCTGTACGGATTAACGGGCTGCATGTATGGTTCTCGCTGGCCTATATCATGTTCAGGGATGAGAACGTGCTGCGCAATATGCGTGAATCGTGTGCAGTGTTAACTCATCTGGGCGGAGACTTCACCAAGTTCGCCGCTATCAGGCGCAGCAATGAGGCGCCGCACTTGGGTATTTATCAGACTGGGGGCAGGACAGTCACGGCAGGCTCCTATTGCCGTTATAGTAACCGCTTTCTTGAGCAGGTATCACCTTCCTTGGACGGCTTGCTGTATCATCGGCTGTCGCTGGTGGAGGATGGAGCTTCAATGCCCGACTCAGCAGCTGCGGATTGGATCTATGGTAACGCTTACCATGCACTGGAGCTGGAGCCCGGGCAGACCTCCAGCTGGGAGTATGTATTTCTCCCTTGCCAGGATCAGGATGATTTCTACCGCCAGGGAGCCGCGTTTGGCCACCCGCACTGGAGCTATACGCCTGTGCTGACACAGGGCGGAATCTTCCAAGCTGAGGTTGGGATAACGCAGGAACAGTCTATACGTGAAATCTGCCTATTCAGCGCTCCACCGGGAACGGAGGAGATCCGCCGCGAAGACATTACAGATCAGGCGATTCTGGTAAAAGGAGAAAATGGCAGGTACACACTTACGCTGCTTCGTCCGGCGCCCGGTGAGCATAAGCTTGAGCTGGTGCTTGAAGACGGACGCAGCGACATCCTGGTGTGGAACGTGCTGGAGCCGATCGACATTATGCTGGAGAAACGTGCGGAATGGCTGGTAGCCCATAGCTATGGAAGCGCAGATGGAGTGGAACGCCCCTACGCTTTCCGTCCCTTGTCCAATCAGGGAGAATCACTTGGCAAGCTGACCTTCCTGCTGATGAAGAATAGCATGTCGGCTGCAGTGCCGGAGCAGGTTGAGAAGGCCGAGGCTGCTGCAGTGCTGGATATGAAGCTTCATTGGTTCGAGGATGGCGATTTCACTCGGCCGCGCCCCTTGTATGGAGGGTTCTACCGGATTTATGATCTGGATTATATTGCGCATGTTTTCTACCTGCTGTCGAGAATGGATGCTGCGCTGCTGAGGCTGCATCCGCCACAGCTTTATCTGGAGTGGGCTGCCGAAGTGATATGCCTGCGTCTGAATCCGGACTGCCATTCCAGGCAGCGAGAGAAGGACGAGGCGGGGCTGAACGGCATTTTCACCCTATATATTCGGGATTTGCTGCAGGCACTTGAGGAAGAGGGACTTGCGGAATGGCAGGGGCAATTGCAGCAGTTATGGGAGCGGTTCGGCCGGAATCTGCAGACAGAAGTACAGCAATACGGCGGGGCAATTACGGAACACTTCTATGATAACGCAGGGTTCGGCCCTACCTGTGAAACGCTGTGCCATCTTGGGAATCTGGACGAAGCGGAACGCTACGGACAGCTGATTCTGGCGAACATCGGGTTCAGTAATGACTACAGGGTCCAGAACCCGGACCGCTGGTGGGAAGCTCTCTCTTCCATGATCCATTCCTTATGGGGGGGATTGGTGTCCGGCTCGGCGCGGGTTGCCTATGAGCATTTGGGCAATCCCGAATATTTGGAGGCGGCTTACCGTTCTACAATGGCCGTGTTCAATTGTTATGACTGGAATGTGCGCTCCACTCCGCGCCGCTTACAGCCGGGAGAGGCGGCCTCTACTTACAGTGTGGCTGCACCTAATCTGAATATGCCGGAGCTATCGAGGAACAGGTTCGGACAGTCGGTATTTGTAGCAAGCAGTGATCCGTTATTCGCTTCGCTGTTCTCCACTGTATCCGGAGATGATTGGGACATGGGTGAAGAGCTGGTTGCCTACTTATTGGGCTTTGGGACAACCGCCTACCTCTATAGAGACAGCAGCGGCAAGCTGCGTTGTGTTAACGGTTATGTTACCGAAGAGGCGGACGGCTGGACAATTACGAGCTATGCGGCGTACCCTTCCAGATACCTGCTGCTTGAAGACAAGGTGGGATTCCGCTCCGGGCAAGGCCGGCTGCAGCGCCAAGTAAGATTTCAAGGCGGCGTCTTCAGCGCTTGTCCATAATCGCCGGCAGGAGCGGCAGAATGGGACAGGCTACTTAACGGACAAAACCCGTGAAGCTTTTAGATTAAACGTTTAACTTAGTATAATCGAAATAAATATAGGTGAACTTGGAAAATCGACATTAGGTAAAGGAGCAGCGAAGGGGAAGGCCAAGTCTTCCCCGCAGTTGCCAGGATACCTAAATGAAAAACTCACAAGTTCATTTTATATAGATTTAAAAGAAAAGGGAGGCAACAAACATGAAGTTTGGTAAACGCACTCTGGTTCTATCACTGGCATTAACAATGGTCTTCGCTTCGCTGGCCGGCTGTTCGGGCAATGGAGAGAAAAACACGGGCAACACTGCCGCCAAAGCCACAGAAAAAGCCGCGAATGATAAGGGAGGCAAGTCCGGCAAGGATATCACGCTTGAACTGTTGTATTGGGGCGATGACGCGCAGAAGAAGCTGGTGGAAGAGGCTGCAGAGAAATATACAGCAGACACTGGAGTTAAGATCAATGCGCAAGTGCTGCCGGCGGACGGAACCTTTGATACTTTCATTCAGACCCGCCTAGCCTCCGATCAATTGCCGGATATCAGCTACATGGGCGAGGGGGATATTCAGAAGTACAATGAAATGGGCATTCTCGAGGACATTAGTGATCTGCTTGCTGATGGTTCGATACCGGAGAAATTGGCAGCGATTACAATTCATTCTCCGGAGCAAAAAGTTATCGGTGTCGGCCTCTCCAACCAACTGGAGCTGCTGTACTACAGTAAAGCAAAGTTCGATGCTGCGGGCATCGCCTATCCGCCATCCAAGGTTGAGGATGCCTGGGATTGGGACACCTTCGTGAGCAATGCCAAGAAGCTGACCACTGATACCAAAGGCAAAACGGCCGCAGATGAGGGGTTCAACGCTTCATTGACAGAGAATTACGGAATCGGATTTACCGCGGGACGTGAATTCCATCATTTCTGGGCAGCCAATGCGAACGGAGGCGGTATTGTATCCCCGGACGGCAAGGAGTTTCTATGGGATTCGCCCAAATCGGTTGAGGGTATCCAGAAGCTGGCCGATCTTATCAACAAGGACAAGGTAGCCTCGCCCTTCAATTATTCATGGACTACCGGCGCCGGTTCGGTCATTGATGCGCTGAGCGGCGGCTATGCGATGGCGGTCAGCGGCTCGTGGGATTTGGCTAACATCAAAGGCAATGATGATATCGGTGTCGGCGTGTTGCCAAAGATGGAACAAGCCGTAACGATGAACGCAGGCGCTCCACTGGTAGTTTACAATACGTCCAAGCATATTGAGGAAGCCAAGAAATTCTACGCTTACATGGTTAACCCGGAGAATGCCCTGGATCTGCTCAAGAGCGGCGCATGGCTGCCTAACCAAGCCGACTGGTACACCGACCCTGCCCTCATTGAGAAATGGACTGCCGATCTTCCGGCAAGTGCCAAAGAAACGATTCTCAGTTATTCCACAACCAAGGATTCCATTGCACAGTGGCCTGCTTATTATGTTCCGGCCTATCTTAAGATGAATACGGAATATGAGAAATCCATCGACAAGGCGCTGACCGGTCAGAAGAGCGTCAAGGACATCTACGATGAGATTATGCCAACGATTAAGAAACTGTGGGAAAGCGGAAAAGTTTCGTAATTAAAGCTTATTTTCAAAGAGAGGGCTATGGCTTATGAATCCAGAGAGCAAGACCGGTACGGCACCCAACTATGTTAAAAAGCCTGCCAAAGGCGCCACCAAGGAAGCGGTCGCCGGATATTTATTTGCAGCACCCGCGATTATCGGCTTTTTGGTGCTGACCCTGTATCCGATGTTGGCCAGTTTGTTCTACAGCTTTCACAAAATTACGGTGATGAGCGGCGGGCAGGTGATGGAATGGATCGGGCTGGACAACTTCAGATATATTTTCAGCAATCCAAGCTCCGAGTTCAAAAAATCGATCACGGTCACCCTGATTTACGCTTTTATCAACGTAGCGCTTGTTATTGCCTTCTGTCTGATGGTCGCGCTCTTGCTGAACCGCAAGTTTCTAGGCAGAAATATGCTGCGGGCGGTCTTCTTCCTGCCCTCGGTCATTCCGATGCTGGCGACCACGATTGTGTGGCAGATGCTGCTGCAGAATCAGGCCAAGGGCGGTTTGGTCAACTGGCTGCTGCTGCAGCTGGGCATAGCGCCTTTAGACTTCCTGACAGACCCGGTGCGGATCTTCGAGACGTTGTTTATTATGAGCTTGTGGACATGCGGGGGCACGATTGTTGTCTTCATTGCTACCTTGCAGGACGTTCCCGGTGAACTGCTGGAGGCGATCGAGATGGACGGCGGCAATGCTTGGCACAAGTTCCAGAAGGTCACCTACCCGACGATCAAGCCAGTACTCTTTTTCCAATTGATTATGTGCATGATGACCTCTATCCAGATTTATACCCAAAGTGTGGTGTTGTCCAGAAATGGTGCACCGGACCGGATGACTTATTTCATCAACGTTATGATTTATGATCATTCCTTTGTGCAGGTGGGGATGCGCGGTCTGGCGTCTGCCGAGGCTTGGGTCGTCTTCCTGATCACATTGGTCATTACGGTTATTCTGTTTTATTTCCAGGGCGCGCTCAAGAAGGATGATTCGATGGGCAAAAGAAAGAGGGTGAGATAATGGCCGTATCTGCGACTGTAAAATATTCAAGTCTTAAGAGAGCAAAGAACAAAACAAAAGCAGTGAATGTCATACTCATCCTACTCTCCTGCCTGCTCGCTTTGGTATTCGCCTTTCCGCTTTATTGGCTGCTGCGCGGTGCATTCGTTAACCATTCAGAGATTCTGGCGCGCCCGCCAGTATTTATCCCCAGTGAGCCGGGCTTTGATAATTTCCGGCTGGGGCTTGAGCGCATCCAGTTTCTGCGGCAGCTCTGGAACTCAGTCTCGATTGTGGTGCCTTATGTAATCGGAACTGTGCTGACCACGAGTTTTGCCGGTTATGCTTTTGCCAAGCTGCGGTTCCCGCTGCGCGGGATGTGGTTCGTGCTCGTAATCAGCACCATGATGCTGCCAAGCGCTGTAACCCTGCTGCCGCAATATTCCCTATATACCTCCTTGGGACTGGCCGGCAAGCCAGCACTTATTATTCCCGCATTTTTCTGCGCAGGCGGCAATGCATACTTTGTCTTTTTGCTCCGGCAATTTTTCATGACCATTCCGCTTGAACTCAGTGAAGCAGCGAAGATTGACGGTGCGGGTTATTTCCGCATTTACTCCCGCATCATGCTGCCGCTCATTCGTCCGGCCATGATTGTTGTGGCCCTGTTCAGCTTTATCAACTGCTGGAATGAATTTTTCTATACGATGATTTATTTGAAGACAGAAGCGGATTATACACTGCCAATGGGTCTGTATATTGTGAACGGAATGCGCATTCCGAACTATGAACAGGTTATGGCGCTCGCTCTGGTCGTTACGGCTCCCTGCCTGGTGTTCTTCCTGATTGGCAACAAATATTTTGTGGAAGGTATTGCGTTGACAGGAATCAAGGGATAAAAAGGAGGAGACAACAAGTTATGAGAAAGACTAAGCGGTCAGGGAAGGCTTGTGTGGCAGCGCTTTGCGCTGCCGTAGTCCTAAATGGCGGGATCGTCCCGGCATCGGCGAATTATACGACAGATTTCGATCATAAGGGTGTAGGAACCGATTACGGGAAACCGGAGTGGAAAGTGGGTAACATCACTACCCCGGAAGGAATTGATTTCAGCAAAGCTACCGTTGGGGAAATGATGCAGACGATTGAGAATTTTGACTTTGATGCCTTTAAGAAAGATAACGCTGATCTGCCCTGGCTGGATTCATTGCTCGTGAACGAAGGCGTGATTCCTGATGATAATGGGAATGATGATGCCAGCGCCAATACATTGTTCAGCCGGGGCAGCGCCCTATACATGAAGACACAGGACAACTCGAAGCTGGGTTTTGCCGGGAGTGTGTTTTATGCGGATACGTTGAACCAGGATGTTATGTATACGCTCTCTCTTTCGACGGGAGAGGTTACGGAGGATCAGTCTGCCCGGAAAAATTATCCCAGCCACGAGAACCAAACCTACCGTAGCGGGGAACTGGAGATTAACCAGCGCAAATTTATTACGAATGATAACAGTGCAGTAACACTGCTGGAATTCAAGAATCCCACGGCAAGCGACATCCAGTTGACACTGAAGGTCAAATCTCCGTTTGTATCCAGGGCAGAGGGGGATGAGTTGATCGGCGACCGGGTAGCGGCTCCGCTGATGATCGGGAAGTCCGGCCAAAAAGTTGTGAAAGCGATGTCATATGTGGATGTTCATCTTAGCGGAACCGGACTTACTCCTGCCGGGAATGAGCTGGTCAGAGAGATTACGGTTCCTGCGGGTGGGACGCTTGACCAGAAGGTGGTTATGGGCTGGCTCGCGGATGAAATTCCCGGCTCCAAGACGCAGTATGAGGAGTTCAAGTCTGCGGCCGGCAACAATGAGGCCTTTTCCACCCAGGTGAAGGAGTACAACGAGTGGTGGGCGGATAATATCCCGTATATTGATGTCCCTGATGAAAATGTGAAAAAAGTGCTCTATTACCGTTGGTGGTGTAACCGCTTTAATATTCTGGATGCGAACATTCCCGGCAATGACTGGCAGTTCCCGATGAATATGGAGGGTGTGCTTGGCTACAACAACGGTATCACGGTCAGCGTGCCGTGGGCGCTGCAGGATCTGAAATGGCTCCGCGATCCGTCCTATGCCTATGGGACCTGGCTGGCGCAGGGCGAATATTCCGAGAACAAGAATTACAAGAACAACCCCGGACGGCCCAACATCTGGACCTGGGATATGATGCAGAACAGCTCACAGGTAGGCTGGGAAGCATACAAAATCTATGGTGGCGGTTCGGAAATCCTGAAGAAATTCGCTGATTTCTCAGCCAATGACGTGACCGGCACACTGGCTCATTTCAAGGGCAATGATCCGAATCTCGTCTATTATAACCACGGCCCGATGACTGGAAATGACGGTGACACCGTCTCCATGCACTGGAACGGCAACGGCAACAATGCCCGGCTGGACGGCTCTGCGACTACTTATGGCAATGCAGTGGCCACAGCACAAATGTATAAGCAGCTGGGGGATACGGCGAACGAGACCCGGATGAATGAAACTGCCGGGAAGATTCAGAGTACGATTTTGAACGATATGTGGTTTGACGGTAAGGATTTTGACGGAGACGGCAAAGCGGATACGAACGGCGAAGGCAGCTTTTTGCATAAGAAGGTTGTCGGTAAAGAGGATGTGTTCAACCCGTGGCGCGACAACAACATGTTCGTCTTCAACTTCGGCGTTGTGCCGACAGAAGGACAGGAGGGCTTTCAGGCTAAATATTTGACCCAGCTGACAGATTACGCTGATCCTGATTACTATCCGATCTTTCCGTTCTTCACAGCGGATCAGAACAGCATTATGAAACGGGTGGAGGATTTCAAGAATGGCAAGACGGATGCCTTCGGCACCGACCAGTTCGCCTGGTGCAACTTCGGCAACTACATTAATACTGTCCGTGCTTCCTTGCGCCATTACCCTGTGGACAATATTAACAGTGATACTTACAAGACGTTGTTCGACTGGGGTGCATGGCTGCATACGGTGGAGACGGGCAATACGGATCACCTCGATTCCAATGAATTCTTCTGGCTGGAGGACTATTTCTTCGGAACGCCGTGGACGAAGGAGAATCCTCCGAACCCGAGCGGCAAAATGGTGCGTGCTTGGATTCACCACGATACGCTGGGCATGATGAATTACACCGTACTGGAGGATATGGCAGGTCTTCAGCCGAGAACGGACGACAAGATCGAGCTGTGGCCGATCAATGTCGAATATGACCATTTTGCAGTAGACAATGTGCGGTATCATGATGCGGATCTGTCGATCGTCTGGCAGGACCCTAAGGTATATACCGGGGACAAAAAATTGCCTTATCAAGACATTCCGTCCGGTTTCTCGCTGTTCATTAACGGTGAGCTTGTGATGACAACGAATGAAATGTCACATATTATTTATGATACGGCGACTGGCAAGGTGGAAATGCCTAAGGGTGATGTTGCCGGAGCGGTTGGTGACAATTCTAAGACGCAAGTGTTGTTTGAAAAAGGCAGCGCTACCTCTCTAGCCAAGGCTGACGATACTTCACTGGCAACGAATGCAAAAACGGTGGATATGTTCAACAAGGCAGGAGTTGATATTGTCAATGGTGGCGAGAATCTGGCCGCTGCTGCCGGAACGACGATCGAATCGACTTATATCGAGAGCGGTTCAAGCATTAAAAGCTTGGCGGACGGCTCGACGATAGCTTCCATTGACCACACGTCTAACACGGCTCTGTTCGGCGGTTCGCCGAATCCTGCCGATACGGTCACGTTCAAGTTTGACACCACCCAGCCCGTAGACAATGTGAAGGTCTATTTCTACAATAACCGTCTCCTGGATGGCTACGGTACACCGCAGACGTTCGGTGTCGAGTATCTGGAGGCGGACGGCATAACCTGGAAGCCGGTGAAAGGGCAATTCCGATACCCGGATGTTGTGGCCTCCAACTATAACAATGTGGAGTTCGAGAAGGTTAATACGACAGCGATTCGTGTCAGTGTGACCCATGCACTCGAACTCGCAACAGGGATCAAAGAAATTCAAATCTACAATAACGGTCTGACGGTCACGCCAGCAGTGAATCAGGCACCGAAGGTAGCGGTAGATACCCCGGTAAGAGTGCAGCAGGATGAGCTGCTGGCTGTGGTTCCCCAAATTTACGATGACGGTCTGCCTGGCGGCAAGCTGACCTATCAATGGGCGAAAATATCCGGTGATGGCGAGGTCGAAGAAGGTGCGCTCGATCAGGCTGTTTTGAAAGCCACCTTCAAGACTGTAGGTGAATATAAGTATCAGTTGACCGTCAGCGATGGAGACAAGCAAACGGTCGTAGAAGTTCCTGTGTCCGTGTTCATAGCAACGGCTGAACTGGCCGATATGGTTGCGAAATTCGCAGACCGGGATTCGGCACAAGGGAAAATTCTGCGGAATTCCGGCGACTTCACACCGGAATCCTGGCAGCAACTGCAGACCGCATTGACTGCGGCTAAAGCATTACTGAACAAAGGCAACTACACTCTGGATGAAGTGAAGGCTACTACCGACCAATTGCGTATAGCCATTAGTACTCTCGGCTACAGAAATGCGGCGCTGCTGGCAGTGCCGAGCGCTTCATACACCTCGGCCTGGGAGTCGGTGTATGCGGTTAACGACGGATTTATTCCGCTTTTCTCTACTGGTTTAGGTGATAATACAATAGAAACACAGTACGGCAACTGGGGCGGATCAGGGGACAATCAATGGCTGCAATATACCTGGAAGCAGAAGGTAAGCCTCTCCGGCAGCTCGATATATTTCTTCGATGACGGCGGCGGCGTGCAGGTGCCAGCTGATTACAGCCTTGACTATTGGGATGAGGCAGCCGGTAAATTTGTCCCTGTCACCAACCTGAGTGAGAAGGGCAAGGAGAAGGACAAGTTTAACGATGTAACCTTTGACAAGGTGGAAACGGATAAGCTGCGGCTGACGCTGGTTAAACAATCTGCTAGTGTTTTCACGGGAGTCAAGGAATGGCGCGCGATCTCGGCCAAGCCGGAGGGAGAAACGCCCGATCCGGGCACATTCGGCAAAATTGTAAGCATAGAGCAGGTTGCTGTAAATACGACGATAGGGGTTGTTCCTGCACTGCCGTCCAAAGTATTGGTAACCTATGCGAATGGGAACAAGGGCATGGCAGATGTGCAGTGGGAGGACATTCCGCTTAACAAGCTTACGATTGCTACGGACTTCACGATTTCCGGCAAGGTTGCCGGAACAGAGCTATCAGCAAGCTGCCGTATATTTGTAAAGTATGACAAGACAAGGCTGAAGACTGCTATTGATACGGCCGCAGATCCGGCGGTGAATGAAGAGAACTATACCGCTGCGCCGGGGCAGTGGGAGACGCTGCATGCCGCACTGGCAACAGCTCAAGCTGTGTACGAGAACGGGGCTTCGACCGAAGGTGACATTAATGCTGCTTATACAGCTTTAAAAGCGGCCTTTGAGGCGCTGCAGCCGGTGGAAGGCCGCAATGCGCTGATCAGCGGAATCACGATTCCCGGCGGCGTTGTCGATCAGGTAGCGAAAGAAATCATCGTGCCGGAGACAACTACGCTGACAGAATTGAAGGAAGGGCTGCAAGTTCCGGCAGGCGTAACCTTTGCCGTATATGGAAGTGACGGCATAACCGTTGCAACGGAGCTCCGGACCGGATACAAGGTGACCGTAACGGCAGCGGACAAAACGACGAACCGGACGTATACACTGACGTTGGCTTTCGTAACCCCGCCGGTGATCACGACCGGTCTGGAGGCGAAGCTGAAGGAAGTGCTGGAGCTGGAACAGGGGCTGTATACACCGGACAGCTGGACGGCGCTCCAGAAGGCTGTAGCCGCTGCGGCTGCGCTGCTGGAGAGCGGAACGGCTGACCAGGCGGGAATCGACGCCGCGTTAAGCAGGCTTGCGGCGGCGGTTGCTGGTCTGCAGCGGCTTCCGGCGGCAACGCCATCAGCAACGCCGCTGCCTTCGGCGACACCGACACCTACGCCGGGAATTCCGGCGTCCGGGTCCGAGACGTATGTCCCGACGCCGAAGCCTTCGCCAAGCGCGGCGCCGACAGCAGCACCTGCTGCCGTAAGCATAGGCAGCATTGTGCTGCATCCGGTGGCCGGAGCTGACGGAACGGTCAAGGCAGTGCTGACAGCCGGGAATATTGAGGCAGCAGCCAAGGGAATAACAGATGGCAGGTTGACAGTATCCGTTAAAGCGGCGGCAGGCGTGAAGCAGCTGTCAGTTGAGCTTCCATTGCAAGCGCTCATGGCGGCACAAGGTGTGCGCACAGTCAAGATTGAGACTGGAGCGGCGGACATTCTATTGAATGAGAGTTTCCTGAAAGTCTATGCCGACGGGAAGAGTAATAAGCTGGAGATTTCTGTCAGCGCTATAGATCCGGCAGGCTTACCGCTGCAGGCAAGCGCGCTGCTGGGAGTGAATGTGCTCAGCGATTTCGGACTGAGTGTTGACGGGACTGCTGTTCCGGCCTCCGTACTGAAGGCGAAGGGCGTCAAGCTCGCGCTGCCGTACACGTTGAAGCCGGGTGAGAACCCGAACAAGGTAGTGGCCTATTATCTCAATGATAAGCGCGAGCTGGAAGTTGTGAAGAGCGGCAAATACAACACCGCTGCCGGGACACTGGAATTCAATCTCAACCGGAGCGGAAGTTACGCAACACGTTACTCGAATGTTTCATTTAAGGATATTGCAACTGCAGCCTGGGCAGTGGACAGCATCGAAGCACTCGCGGCCAGAGGAGCTATCCAAGGAACAAATGCGGATAACTTTAACCCCTCAGGCAACGTCACCCGTGCGGAGTTCATCAAGATCCTGATGAATGCGTTCGACCTGGTTGATGAGTCAGTCGTAAGCACATTTACAGATGTGAAGCAGGGTGCCTGGTATGCCGGAGCGGTTGCCAGCGCCCAGAAGCTGGGCATTGTTAAGGGGAAGCCGGACGGCACCTTCGGTCTGAATGAGGAGATTACCCGTGAGGAAATGGCCGTCATGCTGCATCGCCTGGCACAGCTTGCAAACGTTTCGTTGAGCGGTGCGGCGAATGCCGACGTCAATGCTAATACCAGTAACAATGCTGCCCCTGTGTCATTTTCTGATCTTGATCAAGTGTCATCCTACGCGGCTGATGCCGTGGAAGACATGCGCAAGAGCGGAGTGATTGGCGGAATGCCGGACGGCAAGTTTGCGCCGGACAGCCAGGCCACAAGAGCTCAAGCAGCAACGGTTATCTTCAGGCTGCTTGGGCAAGCTCAATAACGGGCATGGGGATTAATCCATAATGCAGTTCCTAGAATACGAGGACTCAAGCGTCCAATGAACTATGAACTAAAACTTGAAGTCGGGTAGTTTTCCCACCATAATTTGTTAAAGAAAGCGGACAATGACCCAAAAGACAGACCAGGGATTCTCCAGTAACGGGAGAATCCCTGGTCTGTTATCTTTTTATGGTCTCTTTTAATAACAGGGCAGTCTCATTTCTCGAAAAATCCACTTATGGGACGGTCCCCTTTAGCCTTTATGTATGGTCGAGACGACAGGATTTGAACCTGCGGCCTCTTGCTCCCGAAGTATGGGGCGGGGGTCTTTTGGTGTGTTATGGGGTCTTGTATAGTGTTAACCAGTGTAAAAATAAAGCTTATATTGCTGCTGAGAACTAAGATGTGTTATTCAGTATTATCGGCGTTACTACATAATTACTACATGTACTACATTGGGATTATCAGTCTTTTGCTATATCATGACGTTGTATCCGTCTATCCGAATTCAAGGTATAATATTGAAAAAAGGAGTTTAGGAGCATGTATCTGGAATTAAAGGATAAAAGCGGTAAAGTGTATCGTTCTTTTATAAATGACTGTCAAAAGCTTGTAATTGTAATCAATGACATAGAATATGAAGTGTCCAAATTAATCCAGTCTCAGGACAACTCAGATGCTCTTTCGGCTGCACAACTCGCTGAGCTTGATGCCGATCCTGAAATTGCAGAAATGATCCAAGAGTCCAAACGGGATATTGTGCATGGTTCATTATTTTCTTCCAAGCAAATGATCGAGATGATAAGAAACGGAGAGCTGTGAGGCAGGTAGTCTGGACCAAACATGCGGCTCAGAGCTTTTCCAAGATCGAAAGCATTCACTTCTCCCACAGGAAACATCAGAGTATAAATAAAAGCTGCTCATGCGGATTGAAGAAAAGGTACTTCGGTCAGGAAAGTTGTTTCCGTCAAAAACTTATAAAGACACTTACTATATTCGTATTGATCGTTATATCGTTTCCTATGAGCCATCTGAGGATGGCTCTACATACATAATTACTGCCTTTAAGCATGGAAGAGAGAATAGGAACCATTGACACCAACAGCAATACTTCAAATGTAGTGCTATTTTACTATGGGCGCGAAAGGTTGCTTTTTTTGAGAATATTTTAGTATTGTGAATTCATTTGTAGAATTTATAAGCTATATAAAATGAACTAAATAAGTACAAAAAAGGGCAAAAGTAGCGGAGGGGAAATTTGGAACTATAGGAGCGATAGCGACCGCCTTTGTCACCGGATTTTCACCGCATATAGCGGGTACAATCAAGAAATTCTTACGACAACAACGGCCGGAAGTCCAAATATTCACCGTAGTTACGTCCTCAAACAAATGGGTAAATCTTAAATTCAATCTATATATTAGAGAAATATATGGAGTGGGTTAATTTGGGCATTTGTATAACATAGAAGTGTTATTTTAATATAGAGGTGATTTTTACAATGGCTAGGACTAATCAGTTAACCATACATACGCTCACTCAAGGCGATAGACGACTTGTATCTCAGCTTTTTAAATCTTCAATTTCAGATGCCTTCGAAAAGGAGGGACTGGGGCATTTGCAGGAGGACATTCAACATGAAGTTGACAATAAAAAACAAATGGTTGATGCCTTTCTGAACCCCGCGAATACGACTATATACTTCCTTGTTGCTAAAATAGATGGGACGGTTGTCGGCACGATTTCATTTGCACCCTGCGACGAGGATATTCGCTCATGCACCGGAAATCAACTTGATGATGTGGGAGAGCTAGGAAGCTTATACGTTTTGCCAAGCTATCAGGGTCTCGGTGTAGGCTCGACGCTGATTAAGGAATTGATGGCATATCTAGGAAAGCAAGGGATTGAGCAGTTTTGCCTGGACAGTGGCTACCAACGTGCGCAGGCAAAATGGCTGCAGAAATTTGGCAAGCCGTATAAGGTGGTAAAAGATTATTGGGGACCGGATTCGGTTCACATGGTTTGGTTGTGCAAAGTGAGCGATTATACAATATAGACTGGGAAGTGGCCATCAGCCGTTTGCCCTCCGAGATTGACAGATTTAGGGGCACTGGCTATACTTGAAATGTTAAAATGCAAATCGGATAAAACGTTGATGAAATGAAGTACGCCGGAGCATGGCTCCCTCAGAGAACGGATTCCGTTACGAATACATTCGTAATGGCTGCGAGAATCCGGAAGACAGACCGGCGGAAAGCTGATTTCGGAGTGCGGGGACAATCCCGCCGGGGGCGCCCGTTAACAGCCGCGACAAGGCGATCGCCAGCAGTTGTCCCATGCATATGGGCAGGGCGATAACCAGGGTGGTACCGCGATAATAATCGTCCCTGAATTCATTCAGGGGCGTTTTTGTGCATTCCGGCAGAAGTGCCGAATTAATGATAAGACGGGAGCTGTACATGATGAAAGCAAGTGAAATCCGTTCCAAATGGCTGCAGTTTTTTGAGAGTAAAGGCCACAAAATCGAGCCCAGCGCATCGCTGGTGCCCCATAATGACCCTTCGCTGTTGTGGATTAATGCCGGTATGGCGCCGCTGAAGGCTTACTTCGACGGCCGGGAGATTCCTGAGAACCCCCGCCTGGCCAACTCGCAGAAATGTATCCGCACCAATGATATCGAGAATGTGGGCAAGACGCGCCGCCATCACACGTTCTTTGAAATGCTGGGGAACTTCTCCATCGGCGACTACTTTAAAGAAGAAGCGATCACCTGGGCTTGGGAGTTCCTGACCGGCAAGGAATGGATCGGCTTTGATCCGGAGCGCATTTCCGTGACGGTGTACGCTGAGGATGAAGAAGCCTTCAAGCTGTGGAATGAAAAGGTAGGACTGCCTGCAGAGCACATCATTAAGCTGGGAGATGAGAACTTCTGGGATATCGGCGAAGGTCCTTGTGGACCTTGCTCAGAAATCTTCTATGACCGCGGTGAAGCTTACGGCAACGACATGAGCGATCCGGAGATGTATCCGGGCGGGGAAAATGAGCGTTGGCTCGAAGTGTGGAACCTGGTGTTCTCACAGTTCAACCATAACAAGGACGGCAGCTATACACCGCTTCCGAATAAGAATATTGATACCGGAGCGGGTCTGGAGCGTCTGGCTTCCATCCTGCAGGATGTCGATTCCAACTTCGACACGGATCTGTTCCAGCCGGTGATCCAGAAGACGGCTAACCTTGCCAAAGTTACCTATAAAGACAACTTGGAGCAGGATATTGCGCTTAAGGTGATTGCCGATCATATCCGTACCGTTACTTTTGCAGTAGGCGATGGTGTGCTTCCCTCCAATGAAGGACGCGGTTATATTATCCGCCGTTTGCTCCGCCGTGCGGTCCGTTATGGCAAGACGCTGGGTCTGGATCGTCCGTTCCTGTATGAGCTGACGGAAACCGTCGGTGAGGTTATGGGTGTGTACTATCCATCCATTGTAGACAACCGGGAGTATATCGCCAAAATCATCCGTACAGAAGAGGAGCGTTTCCACGAAACCTTGTCCGACGGTCTGGCCATTCTTGGCGAGCTTACCGCCAAAGCAAAGACGGAAGGTCTTGCTGCCATCGCTGGAGCAGATGCCTTCAAACTTTATGATACGTACGGCTTCCCGTTTGACCTTACGGAAGATTTTGCTTCCGAGCAAGGACTTACTGTTGACCGTGAAGGCTTTGATGCCGCGATGCAGGAACAGCGTGACCGGGCCAGAGCTGCCCGCCAGGATGGAGCCAGCATGAAGATTCAGGGTGGCGCGCTTGCCGATCTGACGGTTAAAAGTGAATTTGTTGGTTATAATGACTCCGTAACAGAGTCAAAAATACTTGCTATTGTTGTCGGCGGTGAACTTGCCGATACAGCCGGTGAAGGTACCGAGTGCCAGGTGATTTTGGAATCAACACCGTTCTACGCTGAAAGCGGCGGACAGGTCAGTGACACCGGCCTGCTTACTGGAGGCTCTGTCACTGCCAAGGTAACCGGATTGTTCAAAGCACCGCATGGCCAGCATGTTCATCTGGTTACTGTTGAAGCCGGGGAGCTGAAGGTAGGCGAGAGTATCCGCGCGGAAGTGAACCGCGAGCAGCGCGGGGATATCGTGAAGAACCATACGGCAACCCACTTGCTGCATAAAGCGCTCAAGGAAGTATTGGGCGGCCATGTGAACCAAGCCGGGTCTTTAGTAGAAGGCGCACGTTTGCGTTTTGACTTCTCGCATTTCGGCGCAATTACGCCGGAGGAGCTGAGTGATATTGAGCATCGCGTAAATGCTCAAATCTGGCGCGGCCTGAATGTCGTGATCGAGAGCAAGCCGATTGAAGAAGCCAAAGCAATGGGGGCAATGGCCCTCTTCGGTGAGAAGTACGGTAATGTGGTACGTGTCGTTCAGGTGGGTGACTACAGCCTTGAACTGTGCGGCGGCTGTCACGTGTCAAATACCTCGCAAATTGGAATCTTTAAGCTGGTCAGCGAAAGCGGCATCGGCTCCGGCGTACGCCGGATCGAAGCTGTTACCGGCCGCTATGCTTATGAGTTCACGGAGAGCCAGCTTGATTTGCTGAAGCAGTCGGCAGGCTTGCTGAAATCCTCCCTGAATGATGTGCCGAAGCGGATTGACGCGCTGCATTCCCAGGTTCGTGAGCTTTCCCGTGAGAATGAGTCGCTGCAATCCAAGCTGAGCGCTACCTTTGCGGCAGAGCTGACAAGCAGCGTGAAGACAGTGGGCGGCGGTACACAGCTGCTGGCTGTTGCTGTTCAAGCCGGCAATATGGATGCCCTGCGCTCCACGGCCGATGAACTGAAATCCAAGCTGCCTGATGCTGTACTTGTGCTGGGTGCAGCGATGGACGATAAGGTCAACTTTGTAGTCGCCGTACCTCAGGAGCTGGTGAAGAAAGGCTTCCATGCTGGCAAGCTGGTCAAAGAGGTTGCTGCGGTATGCGGCGGCGGCGGTGGCGGCCGGCCGGATATGGCCCAAGCCGGCGGTAAAGATGCCTCCAAGCTTGGCGAAGCACTCGTTAAGGCTGAAGAGCTGGTAGCTGCACTGGCGTAAACATCAGGCTACAGGGATTCCCAAGGTAGCTGTCAACTAACACTAAGGCAGATCAGCCTAGGCTGATACGCTGCCTGCGAACAAGGTAAAAGCATGTGAGACAGAGAAGCAGCGGTACTGAGTGCTCCATATCAGTGCCGCTGCTTTATTCAAAAAAATAAAAAGTTTTGAATTTTTGCGAATATTCGCCTTTCATGGTATTCTGCAATAGCTTAAAAGCCAAAAAAATCTATATTAATGTAGATAAAATGCCAAAAAAAGCGTTATTATTGTGGCAGGATTTCCTCGTTGGGGCATGAATATGTTATGATGAAGGCAGCAAGTAAGCTGTACAGCAGCAACTTTGCGAAGCTGCCCTTTTTGGGTGATTTTGCAGAAGGAAGGTGTCACAAATGGACTCCATGGACAAAACGGTTAAATTCAATGTGAAGGGCGATGAAAAGGAAGCTTCTCCCCAGGAAATCTTGCTCGCCGTATACGACGCGCTCGTGGAGAAAGAATATCATCCGATCAATCAGATCGTTGGATATCTTCTTTCCGGAGATCCGGCTTACATTCCGCGCCATAACAATGCGAGAAGTTTGGTCCGGAGGAAAGAACGTGATGAGCTGATTGAGGAACTGGTCCGTTTCTACCTTGCCAATCATCGGGTGGATCAGCCGAAATGAAGAAGCTGGGTCTGGATTACGGCGACCGTAGAATCGGAGTCGCCACAAGCGATATTTTCGGATGGACAGCCCAGGCTCTAGAGACGATTGAGCGCCGCGGAAACGGGAATGAGTTCGAACGGATCCGCGAACTGGTGAAAGAGCACGAAATTGGAGAAATTGTGGTTGGGCTTCCGAAAAATATGAATGGCTCAGTTGGACCGCGTGGTGAAATCTGTATAGAATTCGCCGGCCAGCTGCGGGAACAACTCGAATTACCCGTACACCTTTGGGATGAGCGTCTGACGACAGTATCCGCTGAGCGGGTGCTGATTGAAGGGGACGTCAGCCGGAAGAAACGCAAAGGGATTGTGGACAAAATGGCCGCAGCCTTGATTTTGCAAAATTTTTTGGATGCTAACAGTAAAAGGTGAGGGGTGCGCGGATATGACAAACGAGCAGATCGGCCAAGAAGAAGAACCGGAAATTATCTATATTCCCGATGAGGAAGGTAATGAAGAGGAATTTGAGGTCATCATGAAGTTTGAAGTCGACGGTTCGGATGCAAAGTATATGATGGTGGTTCCACTCGATTCCGAGGATGAAGAGAGCGATGAGGTGTATGCGTTCCGTTACGAGGAAGATGGTGACGACCTGCAGCTCTTCATGATCGAGAATGACGAAGAATGGGCCATTGTTGAAGAGACTTTCAATACTTTGGTAGACGAATTGGACGGAGGAGCCGAGAATGACTGATTTTTCCGCCGAACAAGCGGTATGGACATCTAAGCTCAAAGAAGTATACGGAGAAACAGTGGAACTGGAAGACGAGCAGGGTAAATCTTCCGTTTACGATATTATTGCCGAGTTTGAAGTCGGTGACCGCGCATATGCGGTGCTGACCGGTTCCGGAAAAGACGCGGAGCAGGAGATTCTGCGGATTGTAGTTTCGCCTGACGGTCTTCCGGAGCTGGAGAGCATCGTTGACGATGAAGAGTGGGAAGATATTTCCGAGCTGTACGATGAGCTGACTTTTCCCGCAGAGGACACGGAATAAGCATCTTTATCTGTATGCAACATTATGTTGAGCATGAAGAGGGCGGAATTTTCCGCGCTCTTTTTGCTTGATATACGACCATAAAAGGTTGATGCAGCGTTCTCATGAAATTTATGTTGAATTTAAGACAATACAATTTTATACTTTATAGTCGGAAAGTGAGGAGTCACATTTGAAAGCCGCAATCCGCGCTGTGCTCATTATTATCCTTTTGCTGGCATTGGCAGGAGGGGGAGGAGCATGGTATATCTGGAATGGCATGCAGCCGATAGAGCCTGCAGGGCCAGCCGTCACGTTTACGATAGAGAAGGGCATGGGGAGTGCGGAAATCGCCAGCCTGCTCGAAGACAACGGCATTATACGTAACGGAATGTTCTTTAGGGGATATCTGAAATGGGTCAAGGAAGGGTCAAGCTTCAAGGCCGGCACCTATACGGCAAGTCCAGGGGACACCTATGATGAGCTGATTGCCCGGCTGAATGCCGGGGATGTAGTGAAGGAAGATACGGTGGTGTTCACCATTCCCGAAGGATTCACGGCGAAGCAGATAGCTGAGAAGCTTGCAGAGGCTTGGAACCAGCCGGCCGATGTGTTTCTGAAAATGATGAACTCGGGGGCGGGGCTGACTGCGGTAAATACGCTGAAGATTCCGGAGGACGCTAGTTTACGGCACCGGCTTGAGGGCTATTTGTTCCCGGAAACGTATGAGCTCGCCAAGGACAGTACACCGCAAGAGGTTATTGAAGCCATGCTGGAGCAGCTGTCGAAGAAGCTGGACAGTATTCCGGACTGGCAGGCGCAGCTTGCGGAGCGCGGATTGTCGCTGCATGAACTGCTGACCGTAGCTTCTCTCGTGGAGCGGGAGGTAGTTGTGGACGAAGAACGTTCGCTTGTAGCCGGTGTTATTTACAACAGGCTGAAGAAAGGCCAGAACCTGGAGATCGACGCAACTGTCCAGTACCTGCTGGACAAGCAGAAGGAAAGACTGCTGAATAAGGACCTGAAGGTCGAAAGCCCGTACAATACGTACCGGAACCCGGGTCTTCCACCTGGCCCTATCGGAAGTCCAGGCCTTGCATCGATTCAGGCCGCACTTGCGCCGAAAGCCTCAGAGTACTATTTCTATGTGACCAAAAAAGACGGCACGCAGGGACATCTGTTCGGCAAGACCTATAAGGAACATTTAGCCAATATCAAAAAAAGTGAACAAAATCAGTAGGAAACCTGTAAAATGATAACTGTTGCCGTTCCAGGAATTCCAGTAGGCGTTTTAGGGTTTAGGGGGGAATTCTCCCTCTATTTTAAATAAATGATGATGAGCTGGACGGATGAATTTAGGAGGAATCAACATGAATAACAAACCGGAGCTGCTGGCAACGGCGGCTTCCTTGGAAGAAGCGCGTGTATTGCTGGATGCCGGGGCAGATGCGCTCCTCATCGGGGATGACCGTTTCGGCATGCGACTTGCCGGACACTTCTCGCTGGAGGACACTGCGGCTGTCGTTAGTCTGGCTCACGGCAAAGGCCGCAAGGTGTATGCCGGTCTTGGCGGGCTGATGACGAACCGTCTGCTGGATGAACTTCCTGCTTATGTGAAGGCGATCGGTGAGCTTGGCGTTGACGGCATTGAATTCGGAGATCCAGCGGTGCTGGCGGCTGTGAAGCATGAAGCGCCGGGCATGAAGCTGCACTGGAATGCGGAAATGACCTCGACCAATTATGCCACAGCGAACTATTGGGGCCGCAAGGGAGCTTCGCGTGTCGTTCTGGCCCGTGAATTGAATATGGATGAGATGACGGGTATGGTACCGCTGCTGGAGATCGAAGCCCAGGTACAGGTCCACGGCATGACGAATATATACCATTCCAAACGCAAGCTGGTAGAGAGCTATATGTCGCATCAAGGCCGTCCGAGTGAAGGAGGAAGCCTTGGCAAGGAGCGCGGCTTATTCCTGATTGAAGCAGAGCGCCAGAATGAGAAGTTTCCGATTTATGAAGATGTCAACGGGACACATATTATGAGTTCCGATGATATTTGCATTCTGGAGGACCTTCATCTGCTGTTGGGTGCCGGAGTACACAGCCTGAAGATTGAAGGGCTGCTGAAGCCAGCTGCCTACAATGCCGCTGTAGTTAAGGCTTACCGCCATGCGATAGACCTCTACACCGCTGATCCGGCAGGTTATGCGTTCCAGGAGGAATGGATGGACGGAATCCGGGCGCTGCAGGACCCTGAGCGTGAACTGACATTCGGCTTTTTCTACAAGGAACAGGTATATTAAAATATAAATAAGCAATGACTCAGCTTTTTAAAATAGCTTGTTGTTTAAGCAACATAAAGGTGTAGCAGTGGAGGGGAAGTTTGGAACTGTAGGAGCGATAGCGTACGCCTTTAGGTTTGGATTTCTACCGTGGCTAACAGTTCAAATCAGGAAATCCAAACCTAACAGCGGCCGGAAGTCCAAACATTCCCCGCAGCTGCGTCCAGCACCAGAATGGAAGGTTTTTAAGCTATTTTAACAGGTGAGGAATATGGAGGGGAGAACAGGAATGGGAACCATGACAAAGCCTAAGTTTAAGGGCAAACGTTACCGTCTGGACAAACCGGAGCTCCTTGCTCCGGCGGGTAATCTGGAGAAATTGAAATTCGCCGTGCATTATGGTGCGGATGCAGTATATATTGGAGGCCAGAAATACGGCCTGCGCTCCGGAGCAGATAACTTCAGCTTTGAAGAAATGCGCGAAGGCGTGGAATTTGCCAAGAAATACGGGGCCAAGGTATTTGTTGCCACCAATATCTATGCCCATAATGAAGATATCGCCGGGATTGAAGAATACCTGCGCAATCTATATGAAGCCGGGATTGCCGCCATTATTGTAGCGGATCCGGCCATCGTCGATACCGCGCGCCGCCTGGTGCCGGGCCTTGAGGTGCATCTCAGTACCCAGCAGTCCACACTGAACTGGCAGGCTGTCTCTTTCTGGAAAGAGGAAGGTCTGCCGCGTGTTGTACTGGGCCGTGAGACCAGCCTTGAAGAGATTGCCGAGATCAAAGCGCATGTGGACATCGAGATCGAGAGCTTTATCCACGGAGCCATGTGCTCCTCGTATTCCGGACGCTGCGTGCTGTCGAATCACTTCACGGACCGCGACTCCAACCGCGGCGGCTGCTGCCAGTCGTGCCGCTGGAAATATGACCTGTTCGAAGATGCCCGCCCGGAGGGCACATGGGTATCCGAAGAAGAGCAGGCCGCAGCCCTTTCGTCCCCGCAGCCTCTTGAGCCCGGTGTAACCCAGCTTCCACTGCATCAGCCGGAGGATAACCAGTTCTCGATGGGCTCCAAGGATTTGTGCATGCTGGAGAGCATTCCCGATCTGATTGAGGCCGGCATTGACAGCTTCAAAATTGAAGGCCGGATGAAGTCGATTCACTATGTGGCGACTGTAGTCAACGCCTACCGCAAGGCCATTGATGCTTACATGGCCGATCCGGAAGGTTATGAGCTGAAGCCGGAGTGGCTGGAAGAGCTGCAAAAAGCGGCAAACCGTCCGCTGAACACCGGATTTTTCTACGACACCCCGGATCATGAGGATCATATCTATGAGCCGGAGGAAAAAGCGGCTCCTTATGATTTTGCCGGATTGGTGCTGGAGTATGATGCCGAAAGCGGCATGGCTCTAATTCAGCAGCGCAACAACTTCAAGCCGGGGCAGGAAGTGGAGTTCTTCGGCCCGGACAACACCTTTTTCAAGCAGACCGTCGGAGAGCTGTGGGATGAAGAAGGCAACCGGCTTGACGTTGCCCGCCACCCGCTTCAGCGTGTCCGCATGAAGGTAGACCAGCCGGTAGCTTATTTCGATATGATGCGGAAGAGAAAATAATTTTATTATTTATTTACAAGGGATGCTCTCATTTTTTTGAAGAGCATCTCTTTTTTTTGCGCTCCCGCCAAAATTCGGGATAATCTTAGGAAATATAAAATATTCTCTGGGAATTTGTAAAGAAAACTAAGAAAAAAGACCCAATATGCCGATATATATTTCGTGAACGCTTACATACATCTTCTAAACTAATTGGTAGGTGATGGTAATGGGGGCTCCCGAGCGTGAAAAAAGAGGAGAACAGCAGAAAGGGAGAAGGATGAGAGTGGGGAAGAACAAGAAGAAACCGGTGACAGTACAAAAAGCAGAGAAAAACCGCACAAGTGAAACACAGACAGCAAGCAAAAGTAAGGTCAAGAAAGTGCGCGACAAGATAACCCTTAAGGGGGTGCTACATACTTCGTTACGTCAGGTGAAAAGGGTCAACCCGCTGAAGTCAGTTGGCGTCAAGCTGTTTTTGATTTTCTTATCTTCAATTGTTATTGTGGTACTGCTCTTGGGACTGTTGTCCTATAACAAGGCCAAGAATACGATTAAAGATAATGTATCAGAAGCTAACCGGCAGACCATTATCCAGACCTCTGATAAGCTTGATATTATTATCAAACAGTATGAGAATCTGGCACTGCAACTGTATTTTGATTCGAAAATGCAAAGTGATTTGACGGATTTGGCTTCCGCAAGTTCCAATTATGATAAATTTGTAGCTACCGATTCAATAAGCAAGAAGCTATCCAGCCAAACGACAACGGATTCGAACATTGTGGCTATTTCACTGATTCCGCAGTCAGCGGACTATAGTGTAATTACAAGCGGCAACTCCGGACTGAAAATGGATGGAATAAGAGATCAGGATTGGTATAACACGGTTGTAGGCCGTACTCAGGAATATGAATATTATTACTCCAAGGAAACCAAAGCATCCCAGAACTACTGGTTCTCGACGGCCATTGAAGGTGATAAAGGGAAGAATATCGCGATGGTAAGATCCCTCAAAAACATGGGTTCCAATTCAGGATATGTAATCATGCTTGAACTGAAAAATACACTGCTGGAGGAAGCCTTCAAAACTGTTTCCCTCGGAGACGGCTCACGGATTCAGCTTGTGGACCCGGATGGTATAGTAGTCGCTTCTAATGTACCTGCTGATGATGGGGTGGCTTCAGAGCTAGCCTTCATCAAGGAGAGCAAGAGCAACAACGCAAGTCAGGAAGCCAGCGATGCCGACGGCAAGGATGTGCTGGCAGTGTATAATCCCTTGACCAAAGCTGACTGGAAGCTGACCGGAGTGGTGCCTACCGGCGAGCTGGTGAAGGCAGCACGTCCGATTCTGTTCACGACTTATCTGGCGGCGCTTGCCGCAGCCGCGCTTGCGGTAGTGCTAGGGTTCTGGATGGTCCAGATGATCGCCAAACCGCTGGCACGCCTGAAGGATCTTATGGTTGAAGGTTCAAAAGGTGACCTGAGCGTGCGTACTGAATACGTATCTAAGGATGAGATCGGCGAACTGTCGGCCTCCTTCAATACAATGATGGAACGGATTACAGAGCTGGTTGCACAGACAACGGACACAGCCCGTGAAGTGCTGGATACCGCTGGTGAGCTTGGTGAAGCTTCCCGCAAGACTGCCATTTCCGCGAAGGAAATTGCCGCTGCTACGGAAGAGATCGCCGGTGGTGCAGGAAGTTTGGCTTTGGAAGCTGAACGCGGCAATGAACTGACGGATCTGATCGCTACGCAGATGCAGAGCGTTATCGCTGCTAATGCAGAGATGGATGAGGCGGCCCGTGGTGTCGGTGAAGCCAGCGGACACGGAGCGAAGCAGCTGGAAGAGCTGCTGAAGCAGACAGGCCGTACCGGAGAGATGACAACCGCGCTAGTGGATCGTGTCAACGATTTGAAAGAAACGGTATTCTCTGTAATCAAAGTGCTTGATGTTATGAAGAACATTACACAGCAGACGAACATTCTCTCATTGAATGCAACTATTGAAGCAGCAAGAGCGGGCGAAGCAGGCCGCGGGTTTATGGTCGTGGCTGGGGAAGTCCGGCAGCTGGCGGATCAATCCAAGCAGTCCATTGCCCTTGTAGCCGGGATCACCGATAAAATCATGGCTGAAATGAACGAGACAGTAACTGTGCTGTCCGAAGTTGCACCGCTCTTCAAGCAGCAGATGAGTTCGGTGAAGAGCACAAGCGATATCTTCGTATCGGTTAAGGGACAGATGGAGGATTTCATTACAAGCCTCGAATCAGTGACTGGAGCCATTGGAAGCCTCAATCATTCCCAAGGTGTCCTGTCAGATGCCATGGGTAATGTAAGTGCGGTAGCGCAGCAATCCTCAGCCACTTCGGAAGAGGTAGCCTCACTCAGCAGCGAGCAGCAGAATGTGAGTGATCACCTCGTTTCGCTGTCAGGCAAGCTGGAGAGCGTTTCAACTCAGCTGAAGGATAAGCTGGCGCTGTTTACCATTAAATAAATCATTAGAGTTCTGCAGGTTTTTGAGCGAATAAGGCCGTTTCTTCCACAGGAAGAAGCGGCCTTATTCCGCTTTAACAGGTTTCAATGCTTCGGCAAAGGGTTATGGAACCAATCTTCGAAGTTAACTTGGAACTTTGCGTGCTATCTTCTTGTACAACCACAAGCTAACACGTATAATGATTTTGTTAGGCAAATTGTTATGAATATAAGAAAAGTTAGGTAAACGCCATTGAAGGAGAAGGGCCGTATGAAAGGTAAACGCAAATACAACTGGTGGTCCTTTATCGGGGATATGAGCATGGAACGCAAGCTGCTCCTCGTCTTTCTGATTATCATTACACTCCCGCTTTCTTTTATCAGTGTAATCAGCTTCAAGAGCTACTCTAAGTCTATCGAGTATAATACCATCGCTTATTCAGAAAAGCTGATCGATCAAATGATGGACGGGATTGATGACTACATAGAGGATATGAAACGAATCTCATCCATGCCCGCTTATGTAAACGATATCAAGCAGAACCTGCTGCGCTCGAACCGTTATTATGAGCAGAAGCAGGCCATGACGGGCGAGACGGACAGTTCATCGATTGCACCCGGTGATTTTGATCTTTTGCTGTCTATACAGCGGGGGATCGAAGGAAATATATCCTTCATCAATAATATCAAACGGGGCACGAATTCCGTGTATATTTTTGACGGCTATGGCAACGGTTATTATTCGGCCAAAGACGGAGGCGTCCGGTTGGATCTGAAGCAAAGCTACAAGTTCTGGAGCGAGCAGGCCAAGTATTCCAGCGGGGAAGCACTGCTTTTCGGCACTCAGGCATACACAAGCAATCTGCAAAGCACCCGGTATGCGTTCACGGTTGTCCGTAAAATTGTCGACGGCCTGTGGAATCCAATCGGACTGATTGCGGTGGATGCCAATATCAGCAACATGGAAAATCAGGTCGCCGAACTGGATAAGGTTACGCATGGCAAGTCATTAATTGTGGATGAGAACGGAAAAGTTGTGTATGACAGCGATCAGAAGCTGCTGACGACGGATATTTCACACACATTGCTGTACCGCAAGGCACAGGGCAGCGCCGGGAGCTTCTACGATACGGTGTCCGGCAGGGATAGGCTGAATATATATTCAAGCTCCTCCAAGACCAATTGGAAGGTGATTATCTCCATTCCGGTCGATGAGTTGACCCGCGATGTGAAGCTGACCCGCAATGTGACCTTTGCCGCAACGCTGATTATTATTGTGCTGGCGCTGATTATTTCGATTATTTTATCCTTTGCTTTGACCAAACCGTTGACTCAATTGATTCAGCTAATGAAAAAGGTGCAGAACGGCGATCTTGATGTCACCTTCCGAGTCAAACGCCGGGATGAAATTGGCCTGCTGGGTCACCAGTTCAACCGGATGCTTGCCCGGATCAGGCAGCTGATCGAGGATATCTACCGGATTGAAGAGCAGAAGAAGGAGGCGGAGCTGCAGGCGCTGCAGAGCCAGATCAATCCTCACTTCATCTATAACACACTGGAGTCTATCCGCATGACTGCAGAGCTTAATGACGATGTGGAAGCCGCCGACATGATCTCCATACTGGGCAAGCTGCTGCGATACAGCACGAGTGAATTAACCGGCAAAACGACGATGAAGCAGGAACTGCTGTATGTGCGCAACTACGTAGAGCTGCTGGGCAGCCGTTATCCCGGGCGTTTCCTGCTGGAGATTGATGTCCCGGAGGAGCTTAACGAATACTCCATCATTAAGCTGGTCTTCCAGCCGATCATAGAGAACGCTGCTTATCACGGATTGGATGACAGCAAGCCGCAGATGCATCTCGGTATTAAATGTGAGATTACGGAGCATAAGCTGCTATTTCATATCAGCGATGACGGCTGCGGTATGGATCAGGACACGCTGGAGAAGCTCAATGACAGCCTGAAACGTGAGACACCTCGAAAGAAAAGCATCAATGGAGGCATCGGTATGAAAAATGTGCACCAGCGTGTACAGCTGCATTATGGTGCGGGTTACGGCATTGAAGTGTTCAGTGAGGCCGGGAAAGGGACGGATGTAATCTTATCCCTGCCACTGCTGGAGCCAAGCGAACGAACGGATGGCGAGAGCTAGAGAGAGGGGGAAACACCTTGAAGAGGATTAAAATGCACTGGCCTGTGCAAACGGTGCTGCTGGTTCTGCTGCTGCTGTCAGCGGGTTGCGAGAATCGCAGCAACAGCAAGGAGCCTGCTGCATCAGCTGCCGTAGACGGGGGCGCATCCAGTCTGTCAGGCACGATTGTCATGCTGACGAATCGAATTGATCTGATTGAGAATGGAACCTTCAAAGGGTATGCCGACCAGTTTAAAAAGAAGTATCCGGAAGCTAATGTGGAATTCGAAGGCTTGTCCAATTATGCGAGCGACATTCTCGTCCGATTATCGACCAAGGACGCCGGGGATGTTCTGCTGCTGCCCGTCAATTTGCCGGCGAAAGAGCTTGAGCTTTTTTTTGAGCCGCTGGATAATGAAATGTCCGCCCAGGAAAGATTCACCACATTCGCCACTTACGGTGGCAAGAGGTACGGATTATCTACAGGTACGACAACCAGTGGGATCGTTTATAACAAGCGGGCTTTCGAGCAGGCGGGCATTACGCAAATTCCGCAGACCCTTGAACAATTCTACGCTGCCTGCGCCAAGCTGAAGGCGGCGGGAATTACCCCCGTCTACTTAAATTACGGAGCCGTCTGGCCGCTGCGGGAATGGGGAAATACTATGGTCAATTTTATGACCGGTGATCCCGAATACTTGAACAACATGGTTCATGAGGACAGCCCGTGGCAGATTGATAATGCATGGGGGCAATCTCTGTCCATTGCCAGAACGATAATTGACAGGGGTTATGTGGAGGACGAGCTGTTCTCAAACAATTGGGAGATTTCCAAGACCAAGCTGGCGAAGGGGGAGGTCGGCATGTATCTGCTCGGAAACTGGACGATCCGCCAGGTGCTGGATGCCGGTGCTTCCGAAGGGGATATCGGATTCTTCCCGTTTCCGTATGACAATAGCAGTGAACATTATGCTCCGCTCAATCCGGACTGGTTCATTGGAGTCAGCAAATTCAGCAAGCATAAGGAGCTTTCCAAGGCCTGGGTGGAGTATTTTGTAAAAGAGACCTCTTACACGGCTGACTGGGGCTTCCTGCCTCCTGAGGGAGCTGCAGAGCCTTCTATGGAGCAATTTCGTGAGTTTCTCTCCTACAATCCCCGGTTGGTTGAGGCTACGGTGCAAAGTGACGCCTTCATAGAAATGGCGAACAGGGCGAAGCTGTCGTTCTGGTCAGGAGATTATATTCAGGAGCTGCTTGCCGCGCCGGATTTACAGCAGTCTTTTGACATGTTGAATGAGAAGTGGAAGGAAGCGCGTCAGGGGCAGCAGGCTTCTCCGCAGCCATAAACGGGAATTGTTTTTTAAATCAAGATTATTTTGGAGGGTTTTCATATGGCTAAAAAGGTTACCATGCAGAAAATTGCCGATCATCTCGGCGTATCCAAGTTTGTCGTCTCCAAATCGCTTTCAGGCAAGGGCGGCGTCAACGAAACAACCAGAGAGCGGGTAATCCAGGCTGCTTCACAGCTTGGCTATTTCACACAGAAGAATGCATACGTGCAAAATATAAAACGTTCCTCCCAGGGCTCAGGGAGCGACCGGAATAAGCAGTCGGTGCTGGTGCTGATGCCCAATATCCGTTCACAGACTCAGGATTCCCTCTATTGGGGCAAAATTGTTGACGGTATCGCACTTGCACTGGATCAGGAAGGCCTCGGAATGGTGATTGTTTCCGAGCATCGTGCAGATAATTTCGTCAATATTTTGAACCCGAACGGTCTTCTCGGTCTGGTTGGGGTAGGACAGATTTCTACCTCGCTGCTGCTGGAGGTGCACCGTATCGGACTGCCGATGGTGCTGATTGATCATGAAGATCCGCTAATTCCGAGTGATACAGTATTCGCCAACAATACTGATTCCATGAACCGGCTGAGCAACCACCTGATGGCAACTGGGCATAAGCTGCTGCATTTTATCGGTAATATCCGCTACTCGCGCAGCTTCCGCGACCGCTGGATCGGCTTCCGCAGCGCCCTGGAAGAGAGTGAGCTGAAGCCCCCTGCCGGTGATGACGAGATGCTTCAGCTGGAAGGTATGGATGACGCAATCATTCAAGAGCAGTTCAACCAATGGATGGCGAAGCGGAAAAAAGCCAAAACCATGCCGACAGCGCTAGTCTGCGCCAATGATTTCATCGCGCTCACAGTCAGCGAGGCGCTGAAGGAAGAAGGCTTCTCCATACCAGGCGATATCTCGGTTACGGGATTTGACAACATCGAGGATGCAACAAGAGGTATTCCGCCGCTTACTACTGTGCATGTACCCAAGGAGGCAATGGGCCGGGCGGCAGTGGAGAAGCTGCTGAACCGCATTCATAATCCGTCAGCACCTCTGGAGAAGATTCTGATCGCTGCGGATATCGTCCACCGGGATTCAGCGGCCGGACCGCAGAGCTAAAGGGAAGGTGCAACAGCGGCCGGAAGTCCAGATATTCTCTGTAGTCACGGCCAATCCCATACTAGAAGAATTATAAGTTTATATAGGAGGAGTTTTAATGAGTTATAATGTACACCTTACCCGGACCGAACATTGGACCGAAAGTATGAATAATCCGATATCCCTCGAAGAGGCAAAGTCCTGCTTTGACCAGAGAGATGATTTTAAGTATACTAATATGCTCTCCTTGAAAGGCCCATTCGGAACAATGAGCCTTGAAGGGGATTTCTTTCATTGGTCTGTCGAAGATTTCAGTGTGCCGTTCAGCTATAAGGAAGGCAGAATTACTGTACACAGAGCGGATGAGTTTGTCATTGACAAAATGATTGAAATCTCTGCTGCGCTGGGAGCAAGAGTACAAGGAGATGACGGCGAACTCTATAGCTGATTCGCTGCTCTACTTTACGATGAAGACAGGAGGAGATGGAATGAACCAGACGTTAGCAGATCCGACAGAACACCCGGATTGGAGACTGCCGCATTCGTTTGAATGGTATGCCGGACTGGGAGGGGCAACGGGGAAATATACGTACCCCTGGAATTCCACGATCACGGGGCCCGATGCGGAGGCGATGTTTGCCGAGGAGGTTGCAGGGCTGGTTCCAGGGAAAAGAGTGCTCGATATCGGCTGCGGCCACGGGGATTTTACGATTCGCTGGAGTCCTGTGGTGAAGCAAATTGTCGGGCTGGACGTCACTGCTGATTTCATTGAAACGGCCAGCAGCACTGCGCTTTCTAATGTTTCTTTTGTTACAGTCAATACCAAGCACAAACTTCCCTTCGAAGACGGACAATTTGATTGTGCTTACAACCGTAAAGGCCCGACCTCCGCATACTCCGATCTTACGAGAATCCTCACTAAAGGCGGGAGGCTGCTTGCTCTCCATCCCGGCGACCGTTTGTCGCCAGAGCTGTCCCGGCTCTTTCCCGGGCTGTTTGCATCTCAGCCGGAAGGAACTCCGGTACTGGACAAGATCAATCAACGGCTCGAGGCAAGTGGATTTACAAGCGCTGAAATCGAGATTGTTACGAGTGTGCAGTATTTTCATGAGCCGCTGGATATTGTGCGGTTGCGCTGTTTTGGCCAGTCACCAGCGGTTCACGAAATGGTGTTGCAATGCATGCCTGAGATCAGCCGGATCTTCAATCAGCACCAGTCATCCCAAGGGTTGCAGGCAACCTTGGATAATTACATCGTTCGCGCAGCGGTGTAAGTTGGTACTAAGTCTGCTTAAATCTCAAATAATAGGAAAAAGTGCAAGTATAGTTTCTCTTTTTGCGCTGTTCCGCCACCTGTATCATTTGGCCTGAATCCAAGAGAGGTTATTGGGGCAATTTAGAAGGCATCATCAGCACCTGTAGCTTTAATTGCATTACCTGCAACTATTCAAGGCATAAGCAGATTATTTCTAGAAATAATTGCATTTCATGCAGTTAAAAATAATAAATTCACCCATTTGATCTGAAATCCTCCAATATAAATGTACGGAATGCAACTATACTCGCGGTGGCAGTGGAATTTACGTTTTTAAGTGTACGAAGTACAATTAAGTCGCACTGAGAGTGGTGAATTCGGCCAAAAAGTCATACGGTCATTCCGCTTGCCGGTCTTACCTCAGCCCATATAAATATATAAAAAGAGTCCGCCAGGAGATCAACCTGGCGGACTCTTTTTACGTAGGAAGTGTAGGTAATTATAGCTGCAAGTTACGGTCGATCAGTGCGATGCGCTGTTGTACGCAGGCATAGGAACGGAGCGGATCTTCCGGTGTATTCAGCACATAGTCGAGCATTTGGTCAACTGTAGTGGTAGCTACATGAATACGGGTGTCGGAGGATGCGTAGTAAATATAGATTTCTCCGTTATCGCGGGCAATTACACCGTTGCAGAACACAACGTTGGATACGTCGCCGACACGTTCTTCACCGTCTGGAGCGATGAAATGGCCGCCAGGAGCATGGGTAACTTTGTTCGGCTCATTCAGGTCCGACAGGAAAGCATAAAGCACATACCGCAGTCCTGCTGCTGTATTGCGCACGCCATGGGCGATGTGCAGCCAGCCGCGCAGAGTTTTGATTGGAGCCGGGCCTTGGCCGTTCTTCACTTCTTTGATGGTGTGATAGTAGCGCTGATCCATAATGGACTCGCTGGTAATTACGGCATTTTCGATTGTATCGGACAATCCCCAGCCGATGCCGCCGCCGGAACCGGCGTCGATGAAGCCATCCTGCGGACGGGTGTAGAAGGCATATTTTCCATCCACAAATTCAGGATGCAGCACGACATTGCGCTGCTGGGCGGAACCGGTCTTCAGGTCAGCCAGACGTTCCCAGGTCTTCAGATCCTTGGTGCGGGTGATGCCGCACTGGGCTACAGCACTGGAGAGGTCGCCGTGCGGAGCATCCGGATCTTTACGCTCGGTGCAGAACAAGCCATAGATCCAGCCATCGGCATGTTTAACCAGACGCATGTCGTAGACATTGATATCCGGGTCTTCTGTTTCAGGTAATACAACCGGATGGTCCCAGAAGCGGAAACCGTCTACACCGCTGTCGCTTTCGGCTACGGCGAAGAAGGATTTGCGGTCATTGCCCTCAACACGGGCTACGATATAGAACTTGCCATCCAATTCAATGGCGCCCGGGTTGAAGATGCCATTAACACCGATTCTTTCAGCAAAATAAGGATTGGTTGCCGGATTATAATCATAACGCCAGATCAGCGGGGCATGCTCCGCGGTGAGCAGCGGATACTGATAACGGTCATAAGTCCCGTTGCCGTAAGGCACCTTCTCATTTTTGCGTCCGATCAGGGCTTCATAACGTGCCGTTAGTTGCTCTTTGCGTTCTTCGAATAAAGTTGTCATTAGATATTCTCCTTTATAGTTGATTTAAGACGTTCGATCATCTCGAAGCAGGCTCTGCTGTTATGATAAGGACATTTCCAGGCGCTGACTTTCGGCTCATGCGCGAGCGGCTGCAGCTTCTCGTCAACACCCCAGTACCATTCGCCATACTTGCGGTCCACTAAATAGCTGTCAATAAAGTTCCAGGCGCCTTCGGCAGCATTCAGGAACCGCTGATTCCCTGTCAGCTGATAGGCATTGAAGAAGCCGACAACAGCTTCAGCCTGCGGCCACCAGTCCTTATCTTTGCTCAGCAGCCCGCTGCCGTCGGCCTCATTCCAGATGCCCCCGTCGCTTGCGATGCCTTCTTCAAGCGCAGCTTCTGCCATGCTCAGGGCAACTGTGCGCACGCGCTGGAGCAGCTTCTCATCGCCAAGCACCTCTGCGGCTTCCACCAGCAGCCAGCTGCCTTCGATATCATGGCCGTAGGAGACGAGCTCGGATTTCACATGCCACTCCTCATCCAGGAACAGGTGGAAATGCTTGCCTTCACCGTCAATGATATGATCAAGCATCGTTTCGATCAGCCTGGACAGCTTAACCTTAAGCTCTTCGGATTTCCATACACGGTACAGGCCGGTATAACCCTCCAGCACATGCAGATGCGTATTCATCGACTTCTTCTCATTCATATCCTTGGCGCTTAGCGACAGATCATCCGTTACTTGCCATTCACGCGACAGTGCTTCGATATATCCTTTATAAAGCGGATCATAGCCGTGCTTCTCCAAGAGACGGAACAGCTCAACCGCTTGTTCCAAGGCTTGCAAATTTCCCGTAGCATGATGGAACTCGGCTAGCGCGTAGATGGCAAAAGCCTGGCCGTATACTTGCTTTTTCGGCTGGGAAGGCGCACCTAAAGCATCAACCATCCAGTAAAATCCACCGTATTCCTTATCTGTGAAATGCTCCAGCAGGTAGCTGTAGGCACGTTCAGCCATGGACAGGTATTCTGCTTTGCGGTACATGCGGTAAGCACTCGCAAACGTCCAGAGAATCCGTGCATTAAGCACAAGGCTTTTCTCTGCGCCTTCGACAACATTCAACTGGTTATCAATTTCGCCAACAAAGCCGCCGTGTTGCTCATCCAGCGTGTGTTCCATCCAGAAGCCGAGAATATTGTCCTGCAACTCCGCTTCCAGCTTCTTTAGCCAATCTTCGGGTGAGTTCTTCATTTTTCTGGTCCACTCCCATCGTTAGTTATTGATTTTGGAGCCATAATACGCTTTAATGACACCTGCTGCCGACTTCCCGTACATGCAGTAATCATCATTGTCTGCCGCCTCTTCAAGCGGGTAGAGGTGTGCAGGCCAATCCCATAACATAAAGCCCCGTACCCATTCACGGCTCTCACAGCTGCCGAACATCGCCTGGTAGAACCGGTGTTGCTCTTCTTCGCTGGGTTCACCTTGTAACGTCCAGTCATTGGGGATAGCGGCGCTCCCGGTACGGCTGGGACAGCCGGCTTCCATAAAGAAGAATGGTTTGTTGTGTAACTTCACCACGGCTTCAATCCGGTCAAGCTGGGCTTCCCAGTCCTGTTCCGGGTAATATCCGCTGGAGGAGATCACATCGAGGTCATCCCACCAGGTCACGTTATCCTCCTGGTATTTGTCGCAATTGTAAGTAATGATCCCGTGGTAGACCTTGCGTACCTCAGCGATCAGGGCCCGCCATTCGGCTTCACGCCGGTCGGTCTGAACCAGCTCACAGCCGATGCAGAACATTTCGCAACCGCTTTCTTCAGCGATCGCAGCATAATGCAGGATAAAGTCAGTATAAGAGCGGAACCACTCCGACCATTTGGGCTCGCAGGGAACATCCTTGTCGAAAAAGTTAATATGAGCGCGCCAAGTGCCGTCTGCACAATTGACAATCGGCTTCAGGCAGACCTTTAAAGTGAGCTCTTTGGCCTTGCGGATCGCCCAGACTACTTCTTCGTCGGTGACTGTCGGCTTCTCCCAGTACGGAATTTCCGTGGATTGCGGAGTGGCCTGAATGGCGCTGAAGGCAATTGCGGTCCAGTTCGCACCCGTAACCGATTTCATAAGCCCCATCGAAGCTTCGGCTGCTTCAGTAGTCCAGGTTCCGCGTCTGCCCATAAAGCCCCAGGTGACACCTCCGACATATTCATTAAGCAGTGACATTTGGAAACCTCGCTTTACTTGGAAGAATAGATAAAATAATGCTAACAAATAATAACTTTTCGTTAATTTGTTATTATAATATTGTTATTTATTAATAACAACAATACAATTTAGTTATATACCTTTTTGTGTTTGATTTCAAGGGGGAATTAATTAAAGTAAACTGAAGACTATAAAAGAGCAACACAACACATTTTCTAACCGGCTAATGAGGCATATAATTGAAATGGTAGCGCAATCATTCGCGAGCGGATTTACAATTGGAGGCGGTTTCGAATTGATTAAGGTCATGATTGCGGACGATGAGGAAGTAATACGACGCGGGCTGGAGAAGATTACTTCCCGCATGGACTTGGAAGTGGAGGTCATTGGCTCATACGGCAATGGACAGGAGGCTTGGGGGCATCTTTCCAAGCTGGCCCCTGAGGATATTGATCTCCTGATTACGGACATCAAGATGCCGAGGATGGACGGCTTCAAGCTGATAGAAGAGGCCAGGGGCCATATGAAAAATTTATCCATCGCTGTGCTGAGCGGATTTAGCGAGTTTGATTATGCCCGGAGGGCCATGCGTCATGGCGTACTGGATTACCTGCTTAAGCCGATAGAGAAGGCACAATTGTACGAGCTGTTGAAGCGGGTGGAGGAGAACAAGGAACTGAAGATTGCCGTACCTGAACAGGAGAATCCTCCAGCTCAGGCTGCCGAGGGTGGAGAGCATTATGTGGTTGAACAGACCAAAAGCATTCTGGAGAAGGAATATGGCCAAAATTTTGAGCTGGAGCGTCTGGCAGAGACCGTTGGCATGAACGCAAGTTATATCAGCCGCCTGTTTAAGTTCAAGACCGGCCAGACGATAACGGATTATCTTATCGGTATTCGTATCGCAAAAGCCAAGGAGCTGCTGATTTGCCAGCCTGATCTCAAAAACTATGAAATTGCCGAAAGGGTCGGTTACAGCGATCCTGTATATTTTAACAAGCTGTTCAAGAAAATGTGCGGAATGACACCAAAGGATTACAAAAGCGGATGCAGGACTCCGAAAAGCTAGCATTCGGCACAAAGTAATCTGCTCTTTAATAGGAAATGATTCGTGAAAAGGGGGGCGAAAGCCCTCCTTTTCAGGTTGTTTAATATAAGATAGATAACAAATTTAAATTTAGAAAAACAAAAATAACAAATTGAAGACCAGAAAAAACAATTGAAACCATCGTTTTGGCTCTGGAAACGATTTATAATATATTTGTAAGCGATACCATCATTCTTTTCATAACGATTGCAGACAAAACACGAGTTAACGGTGATTTATCTCAATCACGAGTGATATGGAGTGTTAGTATTTTGTTATTTAGAAACGTGAATAAAAGAGAGGGGTCAAAAGCAAATGAAGAAAAGCAAAGTAATGGCTGGTTTAATGGGACTTACGCTAATGGCTGGCTTGTTCACAGGCTGTTCATCGAACAACAACGCGGAGAATGAAACAGCGAACAATAAAGGAAACGCCGGAACCAACACGGAGGCTACTGCTGCTCCTGAAGGTGATGCCGCCAAGGACATCAAAGGCGAAATCACTGTGATTACACAAAGAACGGATATTGTTGATACCGTATTCAAAGATTACGCAGCAAAATTCAATGAGAAATATCCGGACGTAAAAGTGAACTTTGAAGCACTTTCCAGCTATGAGGATCAAATCAAAATCCGTATGAGCACCGACGATTACGGTGACGTGCTGCTGCTGCCTACAAGCGTAGCGATCAAGGATCTGCCGGACTTTTTCGAGCCGCTGGGCCAAATGTCCGACCTTGAACAGAAATATACAGGGCTTGAAGAACGTTCGGTAGACGGAGTTTCCTACGGTGTTCCAATCACTGTTAACTTCTCCGGCGTAATTTACAACAAACAAGTATTTAAAGATGCGGGCATTACGGAAACACCGAGAACGATGGACCAGTTCATGACGGCTCTGCAGAGCATCAAAGATAAAACCGAAGCTGTTCCGCTGTACACGAACTATGCAGCCGGTTGGACATTGACTCAATGGGAATCGGATTTGGCTACCGTTGCCGGCAACCGCGACTATGTCAATATCGCTCAAGTGGCTTCCGATGATAACTTCGTTAAGGGACAACCTCACTATGACCTGTACAAAGTACTGTACGATGCAGCTAAGAACGGGTTGATTGAAGAAGATCCTACAACAACAGACTGGGAATCTTCCAAGGCTGACCTGGCTAACGGAAAAATCGGTACCATGATGCTCGGATCCTGGGCGATCGGCCAAATTAAAGGAGTGGCTACAAATCCTGACGATGTAGGCTTCATGCCATTCCCTACCAATGCCGAGAAGGTTCTGGTTCCGCTGTCTGATGACTACAACCTGGGTGTCAGCGTTCACAGTAAAAATAAAGAAGCAGCAAGAGCGTGGTTGGACTGGTTCATTAATGAATCCGGCTATCCGACTACTGAAGGCGGCGGCATGAGCCCGGTTAAGGGTGCTGAGCTTCCTGAAATCCTCAAACAATTTGAAGGCATGGAAGTAACCTTTGATACACTGGCTCCTGCTAAAGCTGGAGAAGAAGGCTGGGTTGATGCCATCGACAAGGAAGCTCAAATTGGCCTATGGCAGCCTGACTTCAAGAAAGTGATCATTGAAGCGGCTATCGGTAACCGCAAAGATTCCTATGACGATATCATGAAAGATCTGAACGATAAATGGAAAGAAGCAAGAGCAAAAGTTACCGCTGCAAAGTAAGTGCCGGTGATTGCTATAACATTTTAACTTGATAAAACGCAGGGTGAAGAAAGATTCAAGAGAACGGGAAGATGCTCAAAGAGGCATTTTCCCCTTCACTTTTGCGGCCTGGAGCTGGATTTGGAGTATAAAGCATTTGTTCTTAGGAGGTGTGGAGAGTGCCCAAATTGTCTAACTTGAGTTATAAAAATCAGCGGATTTTGATTATTTTTCTATTTTCGTTGGTTCCGCTTCTTTTACTGTTAACCTTCTCGTATTTACCGGTGTTCAAGATGTTCCAGTACAGCTTCACGAGCTGGGATGGACTCAGCAAGAAGATGGAATATGTAGGGCTCGAAAACTATAAGACCATCTTCACCAAACCGGAGTATTTTTCCGTATTTAAAGTCAGTTTGTATTACTTCTTCGCTACCTTTATCCAAATGGGACTGGCGCTGTATTTTGCCACCATTCTAAGCTTTAATGTCCGGATGAAAAATTGGTTCAAGGGAATTCTGTTCTTCCCGACACTGCTTAACGGTGTGGCTATCGGTTTTATCTTCCTGTTCTTCTTCAAGCCGGAAGGGACTCTCAATACACTGCTTGATTTGTTGGGACTTGGAGCCTGGCAGCAGAAATGGCTGCTAAATCCTCATCTGATCAATATTTCCCTTGCTTTTGCCTCCGTCTGGAGATACATGGGAATGAACTTTATCATCTTCCTTGGAGCGATTTCCTCTATCGGAAGTGATATTTATGAAGCTTCGGAAATTGACGGCGCCAACCGCTGGCACCAGTTCAGACATATTATTATTCCGAGCATCAAGCGTATATTGCAGCTCAATCTGATTCTCGCGGTAAGCGGAGCGATCGGTGTCTTCGAAATTCCGTATGTCATGACCGGCGGGTCTAATGGCAGCAGCACGTTTGTCATCCAGACCGTCGATGTGGCCTTCAAATACAGCAAGCTTGGCCTTGCTTCCGCAATGGCCGTATTGCTTCTGGGCATAGTTATACTTGTTACCATTTTACAGCGTGTTCTGATCAAGGAGGAGAAGTAAGAACTATGCATACTTTTAAATATACCGCTGCTTCTTTCTTCAAATACCTCACCTTACTGTTAGGAGCGCTGGTGGCACTTATTCCAATAGTTGTCGTCCTTTTCGCTTCACTAAAAACAAACGCCGAATATGCTTCGACCGGACCGCTAACACTGCCGGAAAATTGGCTGAATTTCTCGAACTACACCAAGGCTTTTGTCGACGGCAAAATGCTGCTCGGCTTCAAGAACACGATCATTATCGTGGTGATTTCCATCGCCGGTGCAACGCTGACCGGTTCGATGATGGCTTATATCCTGTCCCGCTTCAAATTCAGAGGCAGCAAGCTGATGATGGGCGCCTTCCTGCTGGCTACGCTGATTCCGGGTGTGACGACTCAGGTGGCTACGTTCCAGATCATCAACTCCCTGGAACTGTTCAATACCCGCTGGGCACCGATTTTGATGTACCTGGGTACAGATATTATCGCCGTTTACATCTTCATGCAGTTTCTGGATTCGATTTCGGAGTCGCTTGATGAGTCTGCGATGCTGGACGGGGCTTCGTATTGGACCATTTACTGGCGGATTATATTGCCGCTGCTGAGTCCTGCCATTGTAACGGTCATTATCGTAAAGGGCGTAAATATCTACAATGACTTTTACACCCCATTCCTGTACATGCCAAAAAGTGACCTGCAGGTCGTCTCGACTGCGCTGTTTAAATTTAAAGGCCCGTACGGTTCGCAGTGGGAGGTTATCTGCGCCGCGATCATGATTGCGATTATCCCGACACTGGTCGCTTTCGTCTCTTTGCAAAAATATATTTATAACGGGTTTGCGCAAGGTTCTGTAAAATAGTTACAGGTTCAGGTTCAGGTTCAACACATTACATTTAAGAACTGCAGCGGAGCTGCAGTACCTTTGGAGGGAGACTTAACTATGAAAGAAGTAAAGTTGATTGGAAATGATTTGCCGAATATCCCATGGCAGGACAGACCTGCAGGAAACGAAAACCCGGTCTGGAGACATAATGACAACCCGGTAATTAAACGCAATCCGGCTAAAGGGGTTGCACGGATTTTCAACAGTGCGGTTGTTGCTTATGATGGCAGCTTTCTCGGTGTATTCCGCGTAGAGGACAACACGACCCGTCCACATCTGCGGATGGGCTACAGTGTTGACGGTCTGGACTGGAAAATCGACGATCAGCCGATTCAATTCATTGATGAAGAAGGCAATCCGTACATGCCGCGTTATGCCTACGACCCTCGTCTGGTGAAAGTCGAAGATACCTATTACATCATCTGGTGTACGGATTTCTACGGCGCGGCTATCGGTGTAGCGAAAACCCAGGACTTCAAAACCTTCATCAGCCTGGAAAATCCGTTCCTGCCGTTCAACCGTAACGGCGTGCTGTTCCCTAAAAAAATCAACGGCAATTTCGTGATGCTCTCCCGTCCGAGCGACAGCGGACATACCCCGTTCGGGGATGTGTTCCTGAGCGAAAGCCCTGACTTCGTCTACTGGGGCAAACACCGCCATGTGATGACCAAAGGCGGTCAAGGCTGGTGGCAGAGCACCAAAATTGGCGGCGGCCCCGCTCCGATTGAAACTTCCGAAGGCTGGCTGATGTTCTACCATGGCGTAACCGGAACCTGCAACGGTCTGGTATACAGCATGGGCGCAGTTATTCTGGATAAAGATGAGCCGTCGAGAGTGAAATACCGCTCCAAGAACTTCGTCCTGACACCGGAAGAATGGTACGAAGAAAGAGGTTTCGTGAACAATGTGCTCTTCCCTTGCGCCACGCTGAATGATGCCGAAACCGGCCGCATCGCCATCTATTACGGCGCTGCAGATACTTATGTAGGCGTTGCTTATACGACTGTTCAGGAAATCGTAAATTACGTGATTGAAACCCATGAGGAAGTCGGCGACGACGCGGGCTTGGGCAAGATCTAATACAGGTGGTTAAGGAGAAGATGATAAGTGACTAATGAACGATCCCTGCCCCAATTAAAAGCCTACAGGGGCAGCAGCCCGAAGCCGGAAGATTTCGATCTATTCTGGGAACGGGCGCTAAACGACCTTAACGCCCAGCCGCTTGATTATGAACTTGTGCCTGCGGAATTTACCAGCGAGCTGGCGGAATGTTTCCATCTCTATTTTACCGGCGTAGGCGGAGCAAGAGTGCACTGCAAATATGTAAGACCGAAGAAGGCGGCGCAAGGAAAGGGGCCGGGCGTTGTCATGTTCCACGGTTACTCCTGCGATAGCGGGGACTGGATGGAGAAGGTCACTTATGCCGCTCATGGAATCAGCGTGCTGGCAATGGACTGCCGGGGACAGGGCGGGCCGTCCGAAGACAATCTTACAGTGCAGGGCACCACGATCCGCGGTCATATTATCCGTGGTATTGATGATCCCAATCCCGATAACCTTTATTACCGCAACGTATTTCTGGATACCGCCCAGACGGCGCGTATTCTGATGGCGATGCCTGAAGTTGACCCGGCGCGGGTTGGCGCTTTCGGCCTGTCGCAAGGTGGCGGACTTACTGCAGCCTGCGCATCGCTTGAACCGCGCATTGCCATAGCTGTGCCGGTTTATCCGTTCCTGTCCGATTACAAACGGGCCTGGGAAACGAATATCACAACCTCGGCGTATGAGGAGATCAACTACTATTTCCGCTTTTTTGATCCGCATCATATGCGCGAGGACGAAATTTTCAACCGGCTGGGTTATATTGATATTCAGAATTTGGCGGACCGCATCCAGGCTAAAGTGCTGTGGGTGACTGGTTTGGCGGATACGATCTGTCCTCCTTCAACACAATTTGCTGCATACAATAAAATCACAGCATCAAAAGACCTCATGGTTTATTATGAATACGGTCATGAGTATCTTCCATATCTTGCTGATCGGACGCTTCAGACGTTCATGACCTTGTAACGGGTGTAATCCGTGCAAGAAAACAGTAGATTTGGCGGTGAATTTTTTTGAGCAAGCAAGCAAAAGGCAGTAAAGGGTTTCTAACCCGGCTGCATCCCTCCAAGTCGCTGGGGATGCGGCTATTTCTCGTGTTCTTCATCGCCACGATGGGAATTGTCCTGTCCCTCGGATACACCTCGTATTCCGTAGCCAGACAAACGATCGAGAACAACGCGCTGTCCTCCAATGAGCAGACGGTCCTACAAACGGCAGAGAAGCTGGACGTAATATTGCTGCGGTTTGAAGACAGCCTGGGACAGCTTTTTTACAACAAGGATATTCAGAATGCCGTAACGCAAGGAAATCAGTCTCCTGCAAACTTCGGGCAACATCAGGAGCAGTCTAAAGTGATCATGGGGGAGCTGGACCATTGGCTCTCTGCAGTAAGCGGGATACAAGCCGTGTACCTTGTACCGTTAAATGCCAGTCTCCCTATCTCTGCTACGGGAACGACTGACAGCGCCTTTGTGGAGGAGATCCGCGCATCCTCCTGGTTCAAGCAGCTGCAGGAGAAACCGCAGAGCTTATGGATCACGCAGGCATTGAAGCAAGGGGACCAGTCGGGAGTGCTGCATTTCGCCAAATCCATCGCGGGGGATGCCGGTGGCACCGGCTACATCGCTGTCTGCGATATCAAGACTACAGAACTGGAGAACCATCTCAGTAAAGTCAATCTGGGAATGGACTCCTACATTCAATTGCTGACGGACAAAGACGAGCTGATTGCCTCTTCACAGCACCAGGAGGCAGATACGTATCTGCGGCTGGGCGGAACGCTGCTGAAAGGCGTTAATCAAACCTCAGGCTCGCTGCCGACCAAGGACGAGGAAGGCGAATCCATTCTTGCGGTGTACGGCACACTGGAGAGCTCCGGCTGGAAAGTACTCGGGGTGGTGCCTGCTGAGAATCTGATCAAGGATGCCGGCCGTATTCTTAACACTACGTACATAGCGGTAGGCGCAGCCGCAGTAATTGCCATTATGATCGGCTTGTGGATGGTAAGGATGGTATCGAGGCCGCTCTCAAAGCTGAGGCACTTGATGTTTCAGGGAGCCGAAGGCGATCTGCGTGTGCGGACCAAGATCACTTCCCGCGACGAGATCGGCCAGTTGTCCAGCTCCTTCAATGCAATGATGGAGCGGATTACAGAGCTGGTTATCCATACCAACGAGACCGCCCGCGAAGTGCTGGAGACCGCCGATGCACTAGGCAGTGCATCACGCAAGACGGCTGCTGCGGCAATGGATATTGCTGCGGCGACCGAAGAGATTGCCGGCGGCGCTGGCAATCTGGCTCTGGAAGCGGACCGCGGAAACGAAATGACCGCGGCAATCTCCGGGCAGATGGATATGGTTTTTGCTGCCGCCCATGAGATGGAAAGCACGGCGCATAGTGTAGGACAAGCTAGTGAAGAAGGCGTTGTGAAGTTAAAGGAATTGCTGGGCAGAACACAAACGACAGGCGAAATGACCCATCATCTCGTGGTGAAAGTCAATGAATTGAAGGAAACTGCTTCTTCGGTGATTAAAGTGCTTGAGGTTATGCAGAATATTACGCAGCAGACTAATATCCTGTCACTGAATGCTACGATTGAAGCGGCAAGAGCGGGGGAGGCCGGCCAGGGCTTTATGGTCGTGGCCGATGAAATCCGCCAATTGGCTGACCAATCCAAGCGTTCCATTACGGTTGTAGCTGAGATTACCGACAAGATCATGAACGATATGAATGAGACTGTGGCTGCGTTGTCGGATGTAGCTCCGCTGTTCAATGAACAGGTGACTTCTGTCCGCAATACCAGCGACATCTTCGTATCCGTACAGGAACAGATGAATCATTTCATCGACCGGCTGGAATCTGTCTCTTCATCGGTCGACGGACTTAACCAGTCACAACGAGTGCTGTCAGAGACGATTGGCAATGTCAGCTCCTTCGCCGAGGAATCATCAGCTGCCTCCGAGGAGGTTGCTTCCTTAAGCGGTGAGCAGCAGAATGTGAGCGATTATCTGGTTGAACTTTCCGGCAAGCTGGAACATGCTTCAAGCATGCTTAAGGAAAGACTGTCCAAATTTAGTGTCTAACCATCCTGCATGCAAAAAAGCAATGCATCCATTACACCGCTCCACCCATTTACGGGTAGAGCGGTTTTTTGCCATACCTTGAACGTCCCATGTAATAAATTAGCAAGGTGGGCATAATAGATCCCAGGAACAACACAATCGGCTATCCGCACATACATTCAGGAGGAATGGCATTGCATAAGGTAATCCATAAACGTATATTCTGGGGCCTGCTTATTTTGTCGTCACTGCTTGCAGTCCTCATTCTAAGGCTGGCATGGGTTCAACTGCTGCTTAAGAATCAGCCGGTCCCCGGTGCGGAATATTCTCTTGCCCAGATGGCCGAGATTCAGAGTGAGCGGGAGACCGTACTGGACAGCGGGCGTGGCCGGCTCTATGACCGCAGCGGAAAGCCGCTTGCCGGTGAAACCGTTTGGGCGGCAGCCTTTTTTCCGCAGGAAGAACAACCTGCTGCTGACATTAGCCCGGGAGCGGAAGCGGGAACGGAACCTCAACGTCGTCTTGCCGCGATCCTCGGAGTCCCGTATGAGCAGCTGCAGAGCAGAATCTCCGGAGTGAAGGAGCCGTTTCTATGGCCCTCTGCCACAACCAAGACCCCCCAGGCGCTGACACCGCAGCAGGCACAAGAAGTGGAGCATTTGGGTCTGGGCGGGGTCAGAGTCCTGCCGTTCTCCCGCAGATATGAGAATGAAGCGTCAGGACGGCAATGGCTGGGGTATATGTCGGAGGCTTCCAAGACGAAGGCAAAGGACTCGCCCACAGGACTTAGAACTCCACTGACCGGAACGGATGGGCTGGAGAAAACCCTGGAACCGCTGCTTCAGGGTGTTGGTCACACGGAGGCATATGCCCAGGTGGATGCGCGTGGCAACCGGCTTCCGGGCAGCCCTATAAAAGTGAAGGCGCCAGGGAATCCCTATTACCCCTTGTCGATCTATACGACGATTGATAAGCAGCTTCAAGCAGGAATTGAGCAGCTGGTTACGGAGGCGGGATTGAAAGAGGGCGCGGTGGTAGTGCTGGATACCAAAAATGGTGATATACAGGCGATGGTGTCTCTGCCCTTTTATAATCCAGGGCATGTTTCGCCTGAAGGCGGGGAGTGGAATAACCGGGCACTGCAGGCAGCCGCACCCGGCTCCATCTTTAAGATTGTAACGGCCGCAGCCGCGCTGGAGGCCGGGATAACCTCGCCGGACGAGAAGTTCTATTGCTCGGGGCATTATGACAAATTCGGTCTGTCCTGCCAGAACGGCAAAGGACACGGTTCCCTCACGCTGGCGCAAGGGTTCGCCGTGTCCTGCAATACAGTATTTGCTTCCCTCGCCGAGCGGCTGAGCGGCGCGCAGCTTCAGGCCACCGCACTGGCGCTTGGCCTGGGAAGAGATGTGGGCTGGCAAGCGAAGGATACGCTTGGCCTGCCGCTGCTCCGGCCGCTCGCCGGGGAGCAGCCAGGAACGATCTTTACGACCCTGCTGCCGGATGACGGCGGAGCAAGGGTGCAGACAGCCATTGGCCAGCGGGATGCAAGAGTGACGCCGCTGCAGGCGGCCAATCTCGTCGTCACGCTGCTGCATGGCGGCAAGGTTAGAGCGCCGCGCATTCTGCAGCGGGTCGCGTTCAGAAACGGCCAGACGCTTAAGGAGCTGCCGGGACACCTGGCTCCGGCTTCCTCCGGAGAAATCTCGGATTCGACATCCAGGCTGCTGTTGTCCTGGATGCGGCTGGTCGTCACAGAGGGAACCGGCAGACGCCTGCAAGACGCACATTGGCCGTTGGCCGGCAAATCGGGCACGGCCCAGACCCTAGTGAAGGGAGCACCGCGCAACAATCAGTGGTTCATCGGCTACGGTCCGGTTGACCATCCCCGGTATGCCGTATCCATCGCTGTGGAGAATGTGGCCCCCGGCAGTGCCCATACGGCAACCAAGCTGTTTGGTCAGGTATTCGACTTGTTGGCCGCGTCTTCGGGAGCTTGAGATGGTTCTGTTTCACCGGTGACGGGTCCTCCGGCAGTCGAAGGTTCGGCTGCCGCGAACGGCGAAACGATAAATTCCTCCTGAGGCAGATAGATCCAGCGCTGGAGATAACCCTGCTGAATCAGCTCCTTGATCAGAATAAGCAGGATCGGGGACAGGATCAGTCCGGCCACGCCGAAGGCGGACATGGAGAAGATTACAAAGGACAACATCAGAAACGCTGAGGATACGCCGATCGAATTGCCGGTAATCTTCGGCTCCAGCAGTTGGCGCACAATCAGCACAATCGCCAGCAGGACGAGCAGTCCAATCGCAAGCGAAGTATTGCCCACGATAAACAAATAAATAATCCAGGGAATCAGAATCGTCGATACCCCAAGCAGCGGCAGCACATCAAATACAGCGCATACCAGCGCCATGGTGATCTCGTTTCCCGTTCTTAGTATGAACAGACCGACCAGCACAATGACGAAAGTGATGCTGATCAAGATCAGCTGGGCTTTGAGATAGGAACCGATGGCTTTAAAAACGTTCCCTTGGACGAAAGCGAAAGCCGTCTTAAAGGTCTTGGGCATTTTATCATGAGCGATCTTGCGCCAGTCCTTGATCTCCATGCTGAGGAAAAAAGCGAGAATAATAGCGACGCCGAAATTGCCCATAAAGGAGGAGAAAGAGCCAAGCACACCAACCATATACTTAAAGAAGCTGACCATCCATTTGGAAAGAATGTTGGTGGCATCGGTGAAATAGCCATTTATTTTCGTTGTAAGATCAGGCGGCAGCGCATCAATCTGATGCTGCAGATAAGTGGTGGTTTCTTTAAAATGCATTTGAAGCATCTTTGTGTATACGGGTAAGCTATCCGAGAATTGAAGGGCCTTTGTCGCAATGAGCAGTCCTGCACCGAACAAGACGCCCAGCAGAATAATCAGAAACAGCAGTACGGAAATTGCGGAGGCGAACGGTTTGCCCATTCCCTTGCGGTTCAGGAAGCGGGCCAGCGGCTCGATCAGCAGGAATACAAAAAAAGACAGGAATACCGGTGCGGCCAGTTGATACAGCTTGCTGAAACCTAGCATTACGAGATACACCGTCAGCACCACCAAACCAATATCAAAGAAGGTGCGCCAATATTTTTTGTACAGCGGCAGCATAAGTATAAACGACTCCTTTTTCAGATTACTTTTTTAGAAATTTTAACAATTTAGGCTCCAATTCATTGTACACGATTTTAATAAAAAAGCGTCTTTTTCTTTGGTACCTGTGTTAAAATAGGGGGTAACGTTTTTTCGTGGGATTCTGCTCACCTAAAAACCGCGAGACATATTATACTCTACTTGGCCGTACCCAAATATCTGCTTGCAGACGTAAGACGAGCCAAAGTCAACTCTGGAAAAGCGGTGAATATACATGCAGACTTTGCTGCTCTGGTTATTTTACATCTCGACCTTTTATGCGTTCATTCCTGGAATGATCAGCCGGATCTTCGGTTACCGCGTATTCCGCAAAGGGACTGGGCGCTCCGAATTTGCACTGACCTTTGATGATGGTCCCGATCCGCACTATACACCACTTTTACTGGATCTGCTTAAACGTTATGATGCCAAGGCGACTTTCTTTGTAGTCGGGTCGCATGCCGAACAGAATCCGGAACTTATTAAGCGTATGCATGATGAGGGACATCTTATCGGCATTCATAATTATGTGCACAAGAGCAACTGGGTGATGCGTCCCGCTACTGTCAGGCAGCAGATTCAACGCACGGATGATATTATTTACAGTATTACCGGGGAGCGGAGCACCTATTACCGTCCGCCGTGGGGGATAGTCAATCTGTTCGACTTCTCCAAACGCCGCCAGGTTCAAATTGTGCTCTGGTCGGCTATGTTCGGCGACTGGAAAGAGAAGCTCGGCGCAGAACGGCTGACCGAGAAGCTGATCGACAAGCTGAACCCGGGCGAAGTGATGCTGCTCCATGATTGCGGGACAACACTCGGTGCAGATCCGAAAGCGCCGGAGCATATGCTGGTTGCCCTGGAACGGATGCTGGAGGAAGCGCGGCTTCGGGGCTTGCGCAGCATCCGGATCGACCAGATGATCAAGAATGTGCAGAACTCGCCGATTCAGCGGATCTCCTACGGCAAACGGCTGATTGTCGGCCTGTGGCTGGCCTGGGAGCAAGTCTTCCAGTTCCTCTTCCGCTTAAAGACGATCTCACCGGCTGACCCGTTCCTCCATTACCGGCTGCGCAAATATCAAGGCGGCACCGTGCAGATGGAAGGCGGCGAGGTCTTGAACAAAGGCGATAAGGTCATTGAGCTGCATATCGACAACCGGCAGCTGTTCGAGATTGGCCTGAATTCCCGCTCTTCAGCACAGCTTGCGATCCGCATGATCCGCAGGATGGAAAAGGATCTGCCGGTGCTTGCGGAGCAAATAGCCGGCGATGTGGATTTGGCCGAGGCCAAGGCGCTATACGGTGTCAGCATGCTCAACCGCGGGCCGGAAAAATTCGGCTTCATGGTCCTGGATCTGCCGAACGGCTGGTTTGCCCGTTCCTCCAAGTTTTATTTAAGTCTTCTGCTTAGTGTTATTCATCCCTCAGGCGGAGAGAGGCTGAAAGTCCGCAGCGAGGCTCTGATCCCCAAGATGATCCTGATGCCCATCTCACAGCTCTTAGATCAGATGAATCAGCAGCGTCCGCAGAAACAAGCGAAACCGCGTGAGCACAAACGCGAAGAAGAGTTGACCCTGGAAGCTGAACTGCCGGGAGCGACGGTTATGCATTGATTTGAGGGTTCCTGAACTAATATATAATTCGATATAGCTGAACTTGAAATGCCCCGGCAGCCGTAAAATTGGCTGGCGGGGCATTTTTTGTTAAATTCATGATTTATCGTGAGTATAATATGCGGAATAGTTTTTGTTTTTACATTTTGGAAATTCGAACAGAGATCTTAATTAAATACTCTTCATAGCCCCTAACTGAAAGATCATCTAACAAAACATCCTCATAAAAAAATCCCTCTACTTCTATGTTCTTATCCTTAGCATATTTAATTATTCGATCATAAGTTTCACTTACACTTGAGTATCCCTCTGTATGATATGCGATTAAATATGTCCCTTTTTCTCGCTGGAAATTTGAAAAATTTGAATCTTTACTAACTCGAGTAAAAAGGTAATCATAATTGAATGGTTCATTTGCTAAAACTCTTTTTGTATTTCTCATCCAGCCTACTGAATGGGATGCTTCAATACTATAAATATTCAAGTACTTTTCGTGTTTGATCATGGAATCGTAAATGCTTTTATCATTTGTGTAAGGATCAGCCTCTGTTATTACCAAAAACTCTTCGTTATTTTCCTCCATAACAATATCAGCTGAATTGATCTCAGTGGCTGCTTGGGTAATTCGTTTCTTCTCTGATATTATACTTTTCATTTTTTGAAGCTGTTTAATTTTTGAATTCAGCAGCTTCTCTTCTTTATCAAGTAGGGCAATGAACTCATGAGGTGATCTTTTTTTTAAATATTCTTTTATCTCTTTTAATGGCATTTCTAATTCTTTAAGTATTGAAATCACTTTAAAGACATCAATTTGATTAATTGAATAATATCTATACCCATTTTCAGCTGTAAATTCAGGAGAAAGAATTCCAAGTCGATCATAGTGAAATAATGTATCCTTGCTAATACCCAACACTTTTGCAAATTGGCCAGAAGTTAAATGAGTTTGAAAAATTCTCTCCATAAAACCCTCCTTGACTATAGTGTTACACCATACTTTATTATAACCAAGTAACCTTCAAATAGCAGTAATACACGGGGATTCTGATCTATTTGGAATTTTAATATGAGAGGATAAAAAGGAATGGAAATTTTAGTTACAGGAGCAACAGGAACAGTAGGCGGACACATTGTAGAACAACTTCTTTCAAAAGGTGTTGAGGTAAGGGCCTTGTCTCGCAACCCCAAAAACTCAAGTTTTACACCTGAAGTCCATTCTGTAGCAGGAGACCTCAATAATCCTGAAACCCTACAAGTACATCTTCAAACTGTTGACAGTCTATTTTTGATTACACAGAGTGATCAAACAGAGGCCAAATATTTGGCGAACCAAAGAATTATTCAAATGGCAAAAGAGGCGGATGTTAAAAAGATTGTAGCGTTGATGGATTATGAAGGAAACCCAATAGAGAGCATCATTCAAGATAGCGGAATGGACTGGACAATCTTAAGGCCGGCAGAATTTATGAAGAATGCACTTTATTTTTGGGCAGAATCCATTCAAAAAGAAGGGATTGTAAGAACGGGATTCCCTGATGCTTTGAGCGTTAGAATTCACGAAGCAGATATTGCCGCTGTTGCAGTTAAAGCGCTCACCGAAGAAGGTCATCATGGAAAGATATATACTTTAACTGGTCCACAATCGTTATCTAACAGGAGTGCGGTTACACAGATTTCTAAAATTATTGGCAAACCGATTGAGCTAATTGAACTGACTGAGGAACAAGTAAGACAAAACGCCAAAATTCAAGGATTTGATGATGAATTCATAGAAGACTTCATCATAGGAATGGTAAAGAATCCACCTGAAAGCAACTGTAAAGTTTTACCGACAGTAGAACAAATAACAGGAAAACCAGCAAGAACTTTTGCTCAATGGGTTACTGAAAACAAACACTACTTTGAGTAAATTAAGATATCCTCAGCATATTTACATGTATTGCTCAGTCCGCTGACGGGCAGGTTTACGTGATAAAGAAGGAATCACTTAAGGACTGTCGAATATTTTGTTTTATCACGGAGGTGACATATGAAGGCGCGTAATTCTACTTACAATATTGGCAATGTTACTCTAGGTTTTGAAGAAGAGGTTGAGCGGCTGAAAGTACAAACAATGATGGGGTGGGATAAAGAGTTCCGTAACTTACAATGGTATGGGTTGCAGGATGGAATGAGCGTGTTAGAACTTGGAAGTGGTCCCAGTTTCGTTACCGAACAATTACTCCATAGTTTGCCGGAAAGTGAGATTACAGCTGTGGAAATTGATCAAAAGCTACTGGCTGAAGCTAAAAACCGGTTACATCATATCCCTTCGTCCAAACTGCGGTTTGTACATTCATCTGTGTATGACACCGGACTCCCTGATCATTCCTATGATTTTGCTATTGCAAGGTTACTGTTTCTTCATTTGCATAATCCGGTGGAGGCTGCAAGAGAAATTTATCGTGTACTAAAGCCTGGTGGGAAGCTTGTCATTATCGATATTGATGACGGGATTTTTGGAGCGGTTAGCCCGAATATGGATTTACTGCCTTCTGTGATAAAGAAGCTGGCGGATCATCAAGCTGCAAAAGGGGGCAATCGGTATATCGGCAGGGGGCTGCCACGACTCTTAGCACAGGCAGGTTATAGCGATTTAGATATGGATACTGTTATCCAGCATAGTGATCTTCATGGAATGGAAGGTTTTAGACGGCAGTTTGATATTAACCGGTTTAGGGTTTTTTACAATAAGGGAATTATCAATGAAGAAGAATATGAACAATTACAACAAGTCTCTGAGAATTTTAATAATTCCCCTGAAGCCTATGCGATGATGACCTTTGTGATGGCATGTGGTAAAAAACCAGAGGACTGCTGAACGAACGGGCAACCTTATCTTAACAAACACACCAACACGGCAGCTGTTGTACCGGCTGCCGTGTTGGTGTAACATCTGTGCAGAAGATCACACTATTTAGCGTTTATTCATAGCATCCCCGGGTACAGTCTAGTCGCTAATAGGGGCAAATTTATTCTCTACAGTAATATTGGAGAACTTTGCATAGTTCAGTTGCTCAATCACATTTGCAACATCATTGCTGTCAACGGCAAATCCGACATATACCGAACCTTGCATAACGATTGTCCGCTTGCCGACCGGCGTCCATTTTTTTCCGTCTATAGATCCATAAGCATAGAAAGTATCTCCCTGACGGCCAAGTTTAAGCCAATAGCCTTGTTCCACACCATTAATCTTGAACGGAATATCCGGAAGTAGTTGAATCCCGGCTTTTTCGGCAGCAGAAGGGCTGTCTAAAGTTTCGGTCAATACATCGAATTCTCCGCCCTTAAGGTTTCTTCCCGTCAGATAAGATGACCAGGCGGTAGCTTTAAATAACTTCACCCAGGAGAGGCAGAGGGCCGTAGCAGCACTGTCTTCTTTCAAGTCATCGCGGATCATCAGTCCTGTGAAGGCGTGGTTGTCAACGTCTCCAATCTTCTCCAGCTTCGCGGTAACCGCCATATCTCCGTTCATTTCTTTATACACAAAGTGAAAGTCGTCTTTGGCCGCATTGTTCGCATCTGATCGTTCAAGGCTGCCTTCGCTACTTCCAAGCTTTCCGTTTCCTTTAACAGTAATCACATCGCCTATCATGCTTCCGGAACCTTTAATGTTCGGATTGCCGATATCTTTGGAGGTCCAGCCCTTGCCAGCCAAAGCAGAGGAGGAGGTATTGACATGGATGTTGGTGGCAGTGGTTTGTGTCTCATTTCCTTTGGTGTCCGTGACTCTTGCAGAGATATAGTGGGAAGCATCCTCTAGTCCCTTGATCGAATAGGTGTAAGTGTTGCCTTTCTTCACTGCATCTCCAAGATATTTAGATCCATTGTATACAGCAACTTTCTTTATTTTGTGTCCGAATTTGGAAGAAGCTTTGATTTTAACCTCGATCTCTTTCCCTAAAGCAAACTGGGCATTGTTCCTTGGTGCCATGAGGCTGGCTTCAGAATTTTCGGCAACATGGTCCATACCGGCAAGACCGTTAGTATAAAGTTCAAGCCATGTATAACCGCTTTCTGTAATTGTTTTATAGGCATCCTTGATGCCCCAGATATTATTCTTCTTTTCCCACTTGTCGTCTATGCCGTTTTGATTGGTGTCAAATTGATCCTCTCTCTGTTCTTCTACGACACCAAAGGCCGAGATATATCCCCCAACCTCATGTTCCGTGTTGATATATCTTCCCGAGCCTTGCTCTACTTCCGCAACAATTCTTGCGTCGATAGCGCCGCGACGCGGATAGGTAGCTCCCGCTTGTTGCAGAATGCTTTTCAGTAACGGTTGGTTAGCGGGTTTTACACCGGAATTAACGTAATCATCAAATGCTTTATTGGTAGTACCGTGATTTACTCCCGTACTGTCCGCCGAAAGATACGGCTTGCTTACTAAGTTCGTCATTTGGTCACCGCTGTTGTCACCGGAAAATTTCACAGTATCAGAGGATTCATTCAGCAAACCAGTAAGCTCCCCGTTGATTCGGTTCCCCGCGATGTAGAAGCCGCCAAGCTTCTTGGATTCCCCGGCATCAATAACCCTTTGAGTCACGTTATCTCTTGTACCTGGACCGGCAATTTCGATATTGTTCATAAAATTAGTAAAGGTAAAACCCCCGCCATAGGTTCCATTAAAGCCCCAATTATAAATTACGTTGTTGGAGAACTGAACAACTGCGACATGCTCTGCATCCGCAGCACCTGCATAACCACCGCCCAGCCTTGGGTTTCGCGAGGTGTGGTTCGCGTACAGATTGTGATGGAACGTTGTTTTATCTCCGCCTGAAATACCGCCATAGCCATGTCTTCCTTTGGTATGCCCGGACAGAGTCAGACTTTCCGAAATCATGGACCACTGGATTGTACCGTTTTCGCCTCTGTATAACGATAAGGTTTCATCCGTGTTCCAGCTGAAGGAACAATGGTCAATAAGGAAGTAGTTGTTGTCCCTGCCCCAAAGCGCATCCATTGAATCGCTGCCGCTAAATACATTGGTGGCACCCGGACGGAAAGAGATATAGCGAAGAATGATGTTTTCCGAATTGCTGATATCGGTATCCCAGCCTGCAATCGTAATTCCGTTGCCTGGGGCGGTTTGCCCGGCGATGGACAGGTTTTTGATATTATTGAGTCGCAGGGTGCTTTTTAGTTCAATCGTTCCGGAAACATGAAAAACAATCGTACGCCCCTCTTTAGGCGTAGATACAACCCCATACCGAAGCGACCCTTCAATCGGTTTGTCATTGACAGCATAATCTTTGAGGGTGGTTACGATATATACATCGCCTCCCCGGCCACCGCTGGTATAGGCGCCTCCACCTTCCGCGCCCGGAAAAGCAATGATTGAGGCACCTGTAAAAAGCTTGTCTCCATCTGCCTGTCCTGAGGCATCAAGAGGCTGGATTCCTAAAAATGAAAACGCTACCGAAATACTCGTGAAAACGGCTAAAACCTTGTTGAATCGTTTACTCTTTCTGTTCATCTTTTGACGTATAACATGGATGCAGCCTTATCTTGAGGCATTGCTCCTGTTATACTTCCTCCTTTCAGTCAAATGTTGTGGGTACGTACGTGATTTTTGTTTCTTTTTACTGCAACAAGCAGACTACTGCTAATACTTTAAAACTTTTAGGCCGCATTTACCTGCCAAAAAGAAATTATTTTGTGCCAACTATTGCTCTTGGTTCTTGCGCAGATGAGCAAATCCATATTATGTTCTTAGTATTGCAGAAATTTCACTGCTTGGTATTCCGTGACGATAGGGAGGAAGACATGAATATTAAATATCAGCATCGTGACCAGGCGTTTCATTCCTTTATTTCAACCAATAACACCTATCCTCTTCATCTGCACAAGAATGTAGAGATCACGATGGTTTTGTCCGGCAAAATCAATATCAGCATCAATGGACAAGATTATGTTTTGTCTGAGGGGGACATGGCGATCATTTTTTCCAATCAACCTCACAGCTACAAAACGATAGAGAAGAACCAGATTCTGCTGATCTTTTTCGATGCCACATTTCCGGGGGATTTCACGGGGGAGTTGTTTAATCATGTCCCGGATAACCCTGTAATCCCCAAACATCAGATGCTTCCGAGCCTGCTGACAACCTTGTATACACTATATAAAGAACAATGTGACAATCGTTTGCTCAAGGCTTATACCTCTGTAGTACTAGGGCACGCTTTGCCATTATTGTTAATGAAAAAAGTAGACTACAAGAAAGAAATGGATCTCATTCCCAAAATTCTCGCTTATATCGACATTCACTTTTTAGATCATATAAATCTGGATGCGCTTTCAAAAGAGCTTGGCGTCAGCAAGTTTATTATTTCACGCATCTTTTCTGAACAGTTCCACATCTCTTTTCGGGATTATATTAATGGACAGCGGGCAGCCTTTGCCCACATGTTGCTGTTATCGACTACCCATCCGGTCACCGATATCGCGTTTGATTCCGGATTCAACAGTTTGCGCTCATTCTATCGTGTTTTTAAAAAGGAATACGGAATAACCCCTAATGAATTCCGCCGAAAAGTATCCGAGGAGTGAAAATACGAATGTAGTCTAGGCAAATAGAATATGTGTTGAAGAAGGTTCTTTCACTGATACTGATTTCTCTGATCTTAGGTACAGATCATTTAAACATGAAAGTTGTTAGGCTTAAAGATGTTGAGTTCTTTATCGGTCAGGCACTTGAGAAGGATGAACTAACCTACATTCATGCTACCTAGAGCGTGTCTTCAAACTGGAAGAGTTCTGGGGAAGCAGGGATTTAGTATTGAAAGTAGGGTCCCTAAAAGCCCGCAGCGGGTTCGTGTACTCGTATCGGACTCAGGAGACGCTATGGAGAGTAAAACCCCTGTTTATTCTCTTATGCGGACCCAGGCGACCTTATCAGCTCTGCATTCTATCTAAAAACGGCTATCAGAGAGAGATAACTGCGCTGGAGTCCGTTGTCCTCCTGTAACAGGTTAAAAGCCCCAAATAAGTGCAACTCGGTCCGTTTGTGCTCAGAGCGAGGAATACACTTTCCGGACGCACACACACGCCTTCGGAAGAAGAGCGAAGTCTCTGAAACCCCGAGACGTAAGCCTCCGCCGAAAAAACTACCTATTGGCGAAATGCCTTTCTCCGCGTGTGATCAGAAAATGGTACTGTACCCATAATTACTTGGGCATACAGCAGCGGTTTTGGCGGAGAAGCGGTTTGAAGACACGCCCTAGTGAAATGAGAAGTAGTGCACTTGAATCGTCTGCACGCGGACTACATACAGAAATGATCAAATCAGCTAAACAAAAGAGCAGTCCCACATACGTAGTGGGGACTGCTCTTTTTGTCTGAATTATAATTAGGCTGATGCCTTAAAGCTTGATTAGATCTTCAACACGCCGCCCTTGCTGGCATTGGTAACAAGCTTGGAGTAGCGGGCCAGATAGCCGGTTTTAACTTTCGGCTCGAACTCTTTCCAGCCGCTGCGGCGGACTGCAAGGACTTCTTCCTCAACCAGCAATTCGATCTTGCGGTTGTTGAGGTCCAGCTCGATGATGTCGCCATCTTCGACAAAAGCGATCGGACCGCCTTCAGCCGCCTCCGGAGAGATATGGCCGATGCTGATGCCGCGGGACGCGCCCGAGAAGCGGCCATCGGTGATCAGGCCGACCTTGGCTCCAAGACCCATGCCGACGATCTGCGAAGTCGGTGCGAGCATTTCCGGCATGCCGGGACCGCCCTTCGGTCCTTCATAACGGATAACCACGACATGGCCTTCCTTGACTTTGCCGTTCGCGATGCCTTCCAGCGCTTCTTCCTGAGAATCGAAGCAGATTGCCGGGCCTTTATGGTAGCCGCCTACAGAGGCGTCAACGGCACCAACCTTGATGATGGAACCTTCCGGTGCAAGATTGCCGTATAGCACGGACAGACCGCCCACTTCGGAGTAGGGATTGTCCAGCTTATGAATAACCGTGGTATCTTGAATCTCATGTCCACGGACATTTTCAGCCAGTGTTTTGCCGGTAACGGTCATGCAGTCGCCGAAGATGGCGCCCGGTTTCTTCAGCAGCTCGTTCAGCACGGCACTTACGCCGCCTGCCCGGTCCACATCCTCGATGAAGATATCGGAGGCCGGAGCCAGTTTGGCCAGATAAGGCACGCGGTTCGCTACTTCATTGATGCGTTCCAATGGATAATCGATGCCTGCTTCCTGAGCCAGTGCCAGCGTATGCAGGACGGTGTTGGTGGAGCCGCCCATCGCCATGTCCAAAGCAAAAGCGTTGTCCAGAGATTCCTGGGTCACGATGTCGCGCGGTTTGAGATCCAGCTTGATCAGCTCCATGAGCTGGGTCGCCGATTTGCGGACAAAATCTCTGCGTTCTTCCGCTACAGCCAGGATTGTACCATTGCCCGGCAGCGCCAGTCCCATCGCTTCCGCAAGGCAGTTCATCGAGTTGGCGGTGAACATGCCCGAACAGGAGCCGCAGGTCGGACAGCCGAATTGTTCAAGCTCCAGCAGCTCAGCATCATTGATCTTGCCGACCTGATGGGCACCTACGCCTTCAAATACAGAGGTAAGGGATAACTTCTTGCCTTTGCTGTCTACGCCGGCCTTCATCGGGCCGCCGCTGACGAAGATGGTCGGGATGTTGACGCGCAGTGCGCCCATCATCATGCCCGGGGTGATTTTATCACAGTTAGGAATGCAGACCATGCCGTCGAACCAGTGGGCGGAAACGACGGTTTCCAGCGAGTCGGCGATAATCTCGCGGCTTGGCAGCGAATAGCGCATACCGATATGGCCCATCGCAATCCCGTCATCTACACCGATCGTATTGAATTCGAAGGGAACGCCGCCAGCTTCACGAATGGCTTCCTTAACAATTTTGCCGAACTCTTGAAGATGCACATGACCCGGAACGATATCAATATAGGAATTGCAGACCGCGATAAACGGCTTGCCGAAATCCTCCTCTTTTACTCCGGCTGCCCGCAGGAGACTGCGGTGTGGAGCCCGGTCAAAGCCTTTTTTAATCATGTCTGAACGCATTTTCTTGGCTGCCATAATGAAATTTCCCCCCTGAAAAGTTTGTTAGCTTCAGCTTCCGTGAATGTATCCAATCTCACTACGGAAGTTATTGCCTGGTGTCGTATAGTGTCGCATTAACGCATCACAATCCCAAAAGCTGCGTGTCTGCGGTTTATAGATAGAACGGGGTCCAGCTTCTTAAAGGAGAAGTAGGGCGAAGCCGTTTCTATAAAAAATAAGACCGATTAAGCTTAAACGGTAAGCTGCCATGAATAGCAGCCAGCCATTGTTATTAGTGAGTCTATCACAAAAGGCCTCTTTTTTCTACCGGACAATGTGAAGTTTGTCGGATGACGCAATGGGCCGAGGGGCGCAGAAAAAGCCTATCCCCGGAGGGGGAGGATTTATTTGGAAGTGCATCCAGAGGGGATTATAATCCGGAAGAAGCTGACGGACAAGCAGGATTGTATTTTCCTCCCACTCTAGACAACTTAAGGAGACCTCAGTAAGATGGTACTTAGCTTTTTATGGGAGGTGCTGGAAGATCCGGGATTGTCCATCATATCACTGAGGAGGAAAGAAAATGTCACAGCGTACAACCTTTTTTAATCCGATTGCAGCAAGTTCAGCTGACCCGTGGGTATTCAAACATACCGATGGCTGCTACTACTTCATGTCTACCCGCTCCAAAGGTCTGGAACTCACCCAATCCAGTACTTTGACCGGTCTTGCGGAAGGCCGTAAGAAATTAATCTGGTCTCCCGAACCGGGAGGCAGCTACAGCTACAACCTGTGGGCGCCGGAGATTCATCACTTGGATAACAAATGGTATATCTACTACACCGCCAATGACGGCGGAGGCGATGAGTCGCGCCGAATCTGCGTGTTGGAGAACGAACAGCCTGATCCGCTGGAAGGGGAGTGGGTGTGGAAAGGTGCGCTGCAGACACCTGTTCCTGGCTTGGATGGTACCGTGATGAGACTGCGGAATGAGCTGTATTTCCTGTATGCGGGATATGGCCATTTCCCTGAGTACGGATCAGCTGTTTATATTATGCGGATGAGTGATCCCTGGACGGTTGCAGGGGAACATCGTCTGCTCACCGCTCCAACCTTGTCTTGGGAGAAACAAGGCGGTATGGCCATTAACGAAGGCCCGGTGATCCTGCAGCGCAACGGCCGCATTTTTCTGGTATATTCGGCGAGCACAACATGGTCTGAGGATTATGCACTGGGTATGCTCACAATGAGCGAAGCTTCTGATCCTATGGAACCGCTATCATGGGAGAAATCGATGCTGCCTGTATTTTGCAAAAGTGTGGAGAACGGGATTTATGCTACCGGACATAACAGCTTTACCCGATCACCCGATGACCGGGAGGATTGGATCGTCTATCATGCGCTTCCTGCCGCTGGAGCGGATGTAGCTTTGCGGGCAACCCGGATCCAGAAATTCGGGTGGAAGCCGGATGGAACACCGGATTTCGGGGTTCCCTATAGCGATAATCATGCCTTGACCGTGCCGTCGGGCGAATAAGTGCTGAGGATCAAACAAATATAAAATCAAGATAGAAAAGGCCATTTGTTACAATAATACTGTAACAAACGGCCTTTTCATGCGAATTGAAGTCCAGAAAACATTCTGCTGTAAATAACGGATTAAACGGCTAATTATCAAGCGTTATTAGGTATTGCATAGTTTTTTTAAATCATTTTGTACTCAAATAGTAGTCTGATAGGCCGGATTATTTGTTTAATAGAGACTTGAAACATTACAAAAATATTGTTTGAAAGCGTTGACAATAGAGATTAACATGCTTATAATTCGATTTAAGATACAGAAAAGCTGTATCAATCACATGATTTTTATGTCTGATCATTTTACAGGTAAAAGGGGAGCAGTCGGCATGGTGCAAAGGAGCGTGGTTTCAAACGTTGGGTTCGCCTAAGATATTGCGGAACTTATTTTATAGTGGGAGGTTAAGTATGAAGAACAATACAAAGCGTCTTTTAAGTCTTTTATTTGTATTAATACTGATCATTTCGACTGTAACAGCATGCAGTGGCAATAAGGCAGAAGATGGGGCCGGAAATAGCAGTAACTCCAACAAAGAGAACACATCCAATGCACAAGACCCGGTTGATTTTAAAGATATCAGCGGAGACATACGCGGCAATAAAGCGCCCACACAGGAGCAAACCGACGAAGTGAATCATTCCTTGAATGATACATACCTCGGCGACGTTTATGATGAAGTGATTCCAAGCGATTATTCAGCTTATCCTGTTAAAGGAGACGTTGTTCTGGATGTCTGGATGCCTGCAAATTCCAATATCCCGGATATGAACAATCATGTGGTCCAAAAACAGGTGGAGCAATTAACAGGAATCAAGGTAAATTTCATCACGCCGCCAATCGGCCAGGAAGCCGACGCCTTTACTTTGATGATTTCTTCAGGTGATCTTCCAGACATTATCATTGAGCCGGGACGTTATCCGGGCGGTCTGGAAGCGGGTGTAAATGACGGCGCTTATATCGATCTGACAGATCTGATGGAAAAAAATGCACCGAACTATACGAAATGGCGCAATTCCGATGAATCGAGGAGAAAAACTACAGTCACTGATGACGGCAAGCTGCTGGGCTTTTACGGGATCGCCCCGTATTCCGAATGGACCTGGTTTGGAACGCTGATTAAGCAGGAGGCGCTGGACAAAACAGGGCTTGAAATTCCGAATACGATTGATGAATGGCATACCTTTTTGACCAAAGCAAAGGAAGCCGGATACAAAGCACCGCTTAATTACGGATCCTCTTACGGGCAAATCTTTACCGGCATCATTAATGGTGCATATGGAGTATGGGATTGGACCTTCCTCGATGAGAACGGCAAAGTGGCCTGGGGACCGGCACAGCCGAAAGCCAAAGAATACCTGTCGACCATGCAGCAATGGAACAAAGAAGGACTGCTTAACCCGGATTGGGCAACGGCCGACTTTAACCAAAGAATGGCAAGCGCTATTTCGGGGGACACCGCTGTGATGATGGATTCTCCGGATACGATGTGGAGCTACTGGAAAGAGCAGAGCAATATCGACTTTGTGGGAGCGCTGAATCCGGTTCTGAACAAGGGGGATAAATCGGCCACTACGTACAAGAATTTTAAAAGGGCAGGGACTGAAGCTGCGATCACTACCCAAAGCGAGAATGTGGAAGCGGCAATGGCCTGGCTCGATTTCAATTACAGCAAAAAGGGCTGGGAATTGATTAACTTTGGCGAATACGGAAAGGTACATCTGATAGATGAGACGGGAATGCCTTATTATCCGGAGGACAGTTATATCTTTAAGGACCCTGAAGGTCAGCCGGTATCGACTACTTTATATAAATACCGCATGCATAGCTGGCCGAATATCCGTGATGAGCATCATGCCAACCCGCTGATCGCCACCAAAGGAAGCTACTCCGGCGATATCCGGAAATTCTGGACTGAAAATATGGATACCAGCATGGCCATGCCGCCGATTTCCTTTACCAAAGAGGAAGCCTCACGGGAAGCCGAGCTTGGCAACCAGCTGTCGACACTCCGTGGAGAGTATTTTGCAAAAATCATAATGGGTGAAATGCCGGTTGATGCCTATGATAAATTTTTGAAGGAAGCTCAGAGTATGGGACTGGACGAATTTTTAAGTATCCATCAGGCAGCCTTGGATCGATATAACAAACGATAGGTGGTTGTTTCATGATCCAAAAGGATTTGAAGAAGAACTGGTTTGTCTATCTGTTGGCTGTTCCTGTAGTTGCGTGGTTTCTGATCTTCTGCTACGGGCCCATGTGGGGAGTTCTGATCGCCTTCAAGGATTTCAAGCCCTTGCTGGGGTTTAGCGAGAGCGACTGGGTAGGGTTTAAGCATTTTATTGATTTTTTCCAAGGGCCGTATTTTTGGAGAGTCGTTAAGAATACCCTGCTTTTGAATGTTTGGGGGATCACCTTCGGATTTACCGCGCCGATTATTCTAGCTTTAATGCTGAATGAAATCCGCGGGGCCAAGTTTAAGAAAACGGTTCAAACCATTACCTATATGCCTCACTTTATTTCACTGGTGGTTGTATGCGGGATCATTCATATTTTTGCCGCAGATGAGGGGATCATTACACAAATCCTTCAATTTATAACCGGAAAAGAGTACTCCTCACTGCTTGGCTATTCTTCTTTCTTCCGGCCGATTTATACGTTCTCCGGCATTTGGCAGAGCATCGGCTGGGACAGCATCATTTATCTCGCCGCGATGAGCTCCATTGATACTTCATTATATGAGGCGGCTGAAATTGATGGCGTAGGACGGATAAAGAAAATGTGGCATATTACGCTGCCTCAGATCAGTCCGGTCATCATCATTCTTTTTATTTTTGCAATCGGCGGGTTAATGTCTTCCGGTTACGAAAAAATTATCCTGCTGTACAATCCTCTGATCTACGATACTGCTGATGTCATTGCATCCTATGTTTACCGCCGCGGCTTAAGAGAAGCCAGTCTCAGTTATTCTACGGCTGTGGGATTAATCAGTTCGATCGTTAACTTCGGGCTGCTGTGGATGACCAATAGAATAGCCAAACGCAGATCCGAGGTCAGCTTATGGTAAGAAAGAGGGACAGCCATGAAAGATAACCTGCAGCCTAAAAAGAAAAAAATCAGGAAGCATAGATCCACAGGGGACAGTATATTCGATTTCACCCTATATGCCTTATTAACCGCATTAACGCTGGTGTGCTTTTATCCTATCCTGCATATCTTGTTTGCTTCCGTCAGTGACCCGGGCTCCTTAGTGGCTCATAAAGGAATCTTGCTGAGACCGCTGGGTTTCACTTTGGACGGCTATAAGCTGGTGTTTAAAGATAACAGTCTGATCAACGGGTACAAAAACACGATTATCTATGTAGGGTTAGGCACGTTAGTCAATATGATCATGACCATACTGGGTGCCTATGTGTTATCCAGGAGAGATTTATACTTCAAAAACTTTATTATGATCCTGATTACGATCACCATGTTCTTTGGCGGAGGGCTGATTCCCTGGTTCTTATTAATGAAGGATATCGGCTTATACAATAATTTGTGGGCCATGATTTTGCCAAGCGCTTTAAGTACATGGAACATCATTATCTTACGGACCAGCTTTCAAGCCATTCCGCAGGAATTGGAAGAAGCGGCTACGATTGACGGGGCGAGCCAGGCCCATATTCTAACGAAAGTCATTCTGCCCTTGTCCAAAGCCACACTGGCCGTAATCTTTTTATACTACCTTGTCGGAAATTGGAACTCCTGGTTTAATGCGATGGTGCTGCTAAAAGACAGAGAGCTGTTCCCGCTGCAGTTATTAATGAAGGAAATATTAGTAGCCAATGACGCAACCGCAACCTCGATCGGCAGCGCAGGTGGAGTAGTCATCGACAGTGCACAGAGCCAAACGGCTTTCCGCGAACTCGTTAAATATTGTGCGATTGTCGTTTCTACGCTTCCTATATTAATGGTATATCCATTCCTGCAAAAATACTTTGTCAAAGGGGTTTACGTAGGTTCGATTAAAGGATGAGGCAATAGACTATATAAAATGAAATAGAAATTAATAAACAGGAGTGAAGTACACCATGTTGACAGAGGCAAGCAATACACAAGTTCCGCGTCCGGAGTATCCAAGGCCCGAGTTTCTCCGCAAAGAGTGGCTGAGCTTGAACGGAGAATGGGATTTTTGTTTTGATGATGAACGGGTTGGTGAGGATGAACGATGGTACCTGGTCGATGCTCCCGCTTTATTTACAGAAACCATCCAAGTTCCCTTTGCGTTTCAGAGCAAGCTGAGCGGCATTGAAGATCCCTCTTTTCATGATGTGGTGTGGTATAGAAGAAGCTTCGAGGTCCCGGAGGCTTGGGACGGCAAGCGGCTTGTCCTTCATTTCGGTGCAGTGGATTATTTGGCAAAAGTCTGGGTAAACGGGCAACTGGTGGCGTCACATGCAGGCGGTCATACGCCGTTTCAGGCAGATATCACACCGTCGCTGATTAAAGGAAGTAACACCATTGTGCTGCGGGCGGAAGATTTCAGCCGGGATGTAACCTTGCCGCGGGGCAAGCAATACTGGCTGGAACAGTCCGCTGCCATCTTCTATACCCGCACGACCGGAATCTGGCAGAGTGTCTGGATCGAACCGTTGTCAGCGGTACATCTGAGCAAAACGAGGCTGACGCCTGACATTGACCGCAATGAAATCCGCATCCGGACGTTCCTCCAGGGGTTTAAGGCTGCGGATGAGCTTAAACTTCGCATAACGGTATCGTATAGCGGTGAAGTGGTTGCGGAAGATCAATACGCGATCAGGAATGCCGAGCAGCATCGGACCCTCGGACTGGGTGATTTTACGGATCATGGTCTTGGACGCCTATGGAGCCCCGAGCATCCGAATTTGTATGACATTCAATTCGAGCTGCTTCGGAATGGCGAGGTAGTCGATGAGGCTGCGAGTTATTTCGGCATGCGCAAGGTATCTATTGAGGACGGCAGGTTGTGCCTGAATAACCGCCCGTATTTCCAGAGACTGGTGCTGGACCAGGGATACTTCCCGGAGGGGATTCTAACCGCGCCTACGGACGAAGCCTTGAAGCGTGATGTAGAACTGGCGAAGGAAATGGGATTTAACGGAGTAAGAAAACACCAGAAGACAGAAGATCCCCGTTTCCTGTACTGGTGCGACAAGCTTGGTCTGCTCGTCTGGAGTGAAGCAGCCAATGCCTATGAATATTCTGAAGAGTATGTCCGGCGGTACACCAGCGAATGGCAGGAGATCATTGAGCGGGACTATAATCATCCAAGCATCGTGGCCTGGGTTCCGCTGAATGAGAGCTGGGGAGTTCCCAATGTCCAGATTGATACACGCCAGCAGCAGCACGGACTGGCGATGTATCATTTAACAAAATCTTTGGATGAAATGAGACCCGTTATTTATAACGATGGTTGGGAGCATATGACTACGGATCTGGTAACCATTCACGACTATGAGAGTCGCCAGGAAGTGCTGGAAGAAAGATATGCCACGGCAGAATCCGCCGTGAATGCGATGCCGGCGAACCGCAAAATATTTGTCGGCGGAGCTTCCTATCAAGGCCAGCCGATTCTCGTATCGGAGTTTGGTGGGATTGCCTTCAAGAAAAGCGACTGGGAGGGCTGGGGTTATTCGGGAGCAGAGAATGAGGAGGACTTCCTGATTAAGCTTAAGGCAGTGGTGGACCCGATGTTCACTTCACCGGTGATTCAAGGCTACTGCTATACCCAGCTGACAGATGTCGAACAGGAAATCAATGGGTTGCTCACTTATGACAGAACGCCCAAAGCGCCGCTTGAAGCCATTCGCAATATTATGATGCATAACCATAATAAATAATATTTTACAAAAGGAGCTACACAATGGCACATCTACCAACGCTTCCCCGTCCTGAATATCCCCGTCCCGACTTCGTCCGGCCCGAGTGGATCAATCTGAACGGTCAATGGCAATTTGAGATTGATCATGGCAAAAGCGGAAAAGAACGCGGTTACCCTGACAAAGGACATGATCTCTCGGGAACGATAACGGTTCCCTTCTGTCCGGAAAGCAAGCTGTCCGGCGTAGAATATACAGATTTTATGGCAGCCGTATGGTATAAACGGGAGTTTACCTTGCCGGAGAACTGGACCAATGGCAGAACACTGCTGCACTTTGGTGCAGTTGATTACATGGCGGAGGTGTGGGTTAACGGAGTCTCCGTAGGCACGCACCGCGGCGGGTACACTCCGTTCAGCTTTGATATTACCTCCAATCTGTTGCCAGGCGGAAATGTCATTTCCGTCTATGCTGAAGACGATGTCCGTTCCGGGCGCCAGCCGCGGGGCAAACAAAGTGAAATGTTCCACTCGCATGGCTGCGACTACACACGGACTACGGGGATCTGGCAGACAGTATGGCTTGAGCAGGTGCCTGACGCTTATTTGTCGGACATGAAGGTTGTCCCCGATCCCGACAATGCTAGCGTGCATCTCGAAGTCAAGGTGCACGGAAATGTATCGGGAGATACGCTTACCGCTTCTGCTCTGTATGACGGCAGATCCGTCGGGGAGACCAGAGTCCTTGTCTCCGGACACTCCGTAAAACTTACCCTTCCGCTCTCGGAGGTTCACTTGTGGGAGGTTGGCAACGCCAGACTGTATGATCTGAAGCTGTCCCTGCATACACAGGGCCGGGAGAGCGATACGGTCGATTCTTATTTTGGCCTCAGAACCGTATTGCTGGATGGAATGAAATTCCTGATCAACGGAAAATCGGTGTTTCAGCGTCTTGTGCTGGATCAGGGATTTTATCCGGAGGGGATCTATACCGCTCCAAGCGATGAGGATCTGCGCAAAGACATCGAAATCTCCATGGGACTGGGCTTTAATGGTGCGAGACTTCATGAGAAGATTTTCGAGCCGCGTTTTCTGTATTGGGCTGACCAATTAGGGTATCTGGTATGGGGAGAGCATGCGAATTGGGGGCTGAATATCACTGGAGCGGAGAGCTTGGCCCAATTCCTTCCGGAATGGCTTGAGGGCATGCAGCGGGATTACAATCATCCTGCGCTGATCGGCTGGTGTCCTTTTAACGAGACCTGGGACAGGGACGGCACCAAGCAAAACAACGATGTGCTGCGGATTGTATACGAGGTTACGAAACGAATGGACCCGACGCGTCCTGTAATTGATACAAGCGGCAATTTCCATGTGGTAACGGATATTTTTGATCTGCATGATTATGATCAGAACCCGCAGACGTTCCGGGAAAGATATGAACCGATGAAGGATGGCGGAGAAGTGTTCAATACCTTCCCGGACCGGCAAACGTATGAAGGCCAGCCTTATTTCATCAGCGAGTACGGCGGAATTTGGTGGAATCCGCTGCAGAAAGACGAGAAGTCCTGGGGTTATGGGGACCGTCCAGTAACTGAGGAAGCGTTTATTGAACGCTACGAGGGACTGACCCATGTTCTGCTGGATCATCCGATGATGTTCGGCTTCTGCTATACCCAGTTATATGACGTGGAGCAGGAAGTGAATGGCCTGTATACCTATGACCGGCAGCCGAAATTTGATCCCGAAGTGATTCGCCGCATCAATTCGCGTAAGGCAGCCATCGAAGAGTAGAGCCTTCTAATATCATCCGAAAGGAACGTGAAGGGTTATGAAGGGAAATATTCGCAATAAGTGGCTGCTGGCCATAGGCGTACTCCTTATTCTTCCAATGGGTCAGGAAACATATGCCGTCCCCAGCCATAACAACTTCTACAACGTAGTCATGCAGGATGGAGCGGACCCTTGGGTTTATAAGCATACAGACGGGTTCTACTATTTCACCAAAACAACCGGCGGCAATGTTACCCTCTGGAAGTCCGCCCAGCTGACTACGATAGATGCTGCTCCCACTAAGGTTGTGAATACAGGCGGCAGCGGCATATGGGCACCTGAGCTGCATTATATTAACGGGGCTTGGTACATCTACTACGCGATGGACGACGGAGACAATGTGAACCACCGGATGTATGTCATGGAGAATACCTCCGCCGATCCGACAACGGGAACCTGGCAGTTTAAGGGCCAGATCACAGATGCGGCCGACAAATGGGCTATAGACGGCACTGTGCTGCAGGTGAATGGCGAGCTGTATTTTATCTGGTCGGGCTGGGAGGGCGATATCAATGTGCGGCAAAATCTGTACATTGCCCATATGAGCAATCCTTGGACGATTGATTCCGGCTGCATAGAGATTTCAAGACCCACCCATAGCTGGGAAACCAACCATTCCCCGCATGTAAATGAAGGCCCGCAGGTGATAGTGCGCGGGGGTGTCATCAGTCTGGTCTATTCGGCAAGCGGAAGCTGGACCGATGATTACTGTCTGGGACTGATCACAGCAGACACATCCAGTGATCTAATGAATCCCGCATCCTGGGTTAAACGCAGCCAGCCTATATTCAGTTCAGCAAACGGACTTTACGGGCCGGGGCATCATTCGTTTACTACATCTGTAGACGGCACGGAGGACTGGATCGTCTACCATGTCGCCAAATACAGGGGAGCCGGATGGAACCGCGAGGTTCGCACGCAGCCCTTCAGCTGGAATGCCGACCAGACGCCTAATCTCGGTGCTCCCGCAGATCCTGATCACCCGATTGCTTTGCCATCCGGCGAAGCCCCTCATTTCCGTTATGAAGGGGAAGAGGGGATATTTGGTGGAGAGGCTTATGCCTCAGCCAGTCCCAAGGGCTCGGGAGGTCTTAAAGCGGGTCATCTGGATACAGCGGCGAGCTACGTGGAATTTTCAGTTCAGGCGGCATCTGCAGGCGAATACATTCTTTTGGCCCGGACGGCGAACGGAACGGCTGGCGGGAATTGGTCCAATCTTCAGCTTAGTGTCAATTCAGGACCTTCCAGCCCGTTTTACATCACCAATAAAGGCTGGGAGAACTGGGGGCTCTCCACAGCCCGGGTGCAACTGAAGGCAGGACAGAACAAGATCCGGTTTGCGAAAGGCGAAGGATACGGAGAAATTGATTTCATTGATATCAAACCTGTGAACAGCAGACTTAATTGTTTTTCAGTTCATTAGGAAGTAAGATAAGTATAATGATTAGGAAATAAGGAGAGCTGAATTGTGCTGGAACTTAGCTTAAATGACCCGGACAAACTGGTCACGGTGACCCATGCCTTATCAACCCGCTCGAGGGTTGATATTCTTCGGCTCTTAAACTCTAAAAACTTAAATATTATCGAAATAGCCGAGAAGCTGAAGCTTCCGGTTTCGACGGTAGCGAGCAATATCAAAGTATTGGAAGCGGCTGAGTTAATTCATACAGAATTAGTTCCGGCCTCCCGCGGGGCGATGAAAGTCTGCAGCAGGAATTACGATGATCTCCACATTGCCTTGAATCTGAAAGAGCCGATGCCGACGGGAGTAACCCATGTCTATGAAGTAGAGATGCCGATCGGCCATTACAGCGATTGTGAGGTATCTCCTACATGCGGGATGGCGAATAGCGAGGGCCTTATTATCAGAGATGATGAACCGTCGAGCTTTTATCACCCTAAACATGTCAACGCACAGCTGATCTGGCTCCGCAAAGGATTCCTGGAATATTTGCTGCCTATGGATATCCCCTCCGGAGCGCGAATTGAATCGCTTGAGCTGTCTATGGAGATGTGTTCCGAAGCTCCGAATTATGACCAGAACTGGCCTTCGAATATTTCCGTATGGGTGAATGGTTCGGAGATCGGCATGTGGACCAGTCCCGGTGATTTCGGTGACCGGCGCGGCAAACTGAATCCGAATTGGTGGTGGGATGGATCCACACAATACGGGTTTCTCAAGACCTGGCGTGTTGACCATGAAAAGACGACACTCGATATGGAGAAGGTGTCGGGTGTTACCTTAGATGATCTTCTGATTAACCGCAGCCCCAAATTGCGGCTGCGCATTGGAATCAACCCTGATGCTGTTCATCAGGGCGGGTTGAACCTGTTTGGCCGCCAATTTGGAGATTACGAACAGCATATTATTATGCAGGTGAAATATACGATGGAGCAGGATGAAGCAAACTTGTAGCTCTATCTACTCTCCATCATAAAGGGGGTGTCTCAAAAGCCGTGAAGGAATTGGCTTTTAAGACACCCCCCTTTTATTGTCGCGAAAGATCATAGGTAAGAGCTTGAGTGGACGTTCCGCGAATGTTCACTATTCAACAAGGAAAATAACAGCTGTGCGTATCGTTAGAAGGCGGAGCTTACTGCCTCTATATCACGCTAGAGTCAGGGTGTACGGCGCAGAGCGGTCCGCTGCAGGGTGATCATCCAGTCGACAGAAGGCTCGACAATCGGGTGAAGCAGACGTTTTACCCCGGGCTGGGCCAGCAGCACCGTAGAGAGGATTGCGCAGAGTAATAGAACAATTGTCCCGGCGGCGTTGCCGATATAGGCGTACACTCCGGAAATGGCGGCCAAACGCACGATAAAGCCATGCAGCAGAAAGACATAGAGTGTGCGGCGGCCCCAGTCAGTCATACGGTTAACCTGGTAAGGCACCCAGCCCAGAAAAGCCAGGGAAGCGGTGATTTGCAGAGCGTAGACTGCCAGCCGGTACAGACCCGCATACCATTCGCCTGCCCCAAGCTGCATATAAGTCATGCTCCCGTACAGCCAGCCCATTGGAAACCTGGAGCCCAGTACAGCCAGGAGGGCAAAAATCAGGAGAGAGAATGCGGCTGCGGCAATTTTGACATACTTCTGAACCCATTTGGCAAAGGTACTAAATGAAAAATGATAGCCGATTACGAAGAAGGGTAAATATACGAAGGTGCGGCTGATGCTGAACCAGACCCCGTCAAGCTGTAAATATCCGACGGCCACTCCCGCCGCTACGGCGAAGGCGATTTGTGCCGCTCGGGACCATTTGCTCATCCCCAGCATCAGGAGACGCCAGCAGGCATGACTGGCCAGAAACCATAGGAGCAGATAAGGGGCGAAGAAGGAATGTTGGATATTGGATACATGGAAGAGGGAAACGTCCAGTGCTGAGTATAGGCTTTGAAAAATAAGATATTGCATTGCGATCTGCAGCAGCACCTTGCGGCCTGCGGACCCGGTGAGGCTCTTTCTGGCGAAATAGCCTGTTACGAGCACGAAGAGCGGCATATGAAAGCTGAAGATCCACATGTAAAGACTGTGCATTCCATCCATGCGGCTGATCAAAGGTTCAATGGCGTTGCCTACAAATACGGTAACAATAAGCATGAAACGCAGGTTAAGGAAAAAAGTTTCTCCGCGCGTTTCCAGCGTGTTTTCCCTGGTCATGACCTAACCTCCAAATTATGCACTGTGGAAATTACTTTAATTTTAAAATACAAGATTTTCGAAGAATAAATTGTGAAATACATCACAATGGTAAGCGCTATCACCAGACTCAATTGTGGCGATGTGTTGAAGGTTGTTTGATTTACTTGATTCCTCTATAATTTTTGTATGCAGTACCCGGGAGTGAACACTATTGAAAATAAGAATCACCAGACGCGGCATCCTCATAGCACTGTTTTTGTTTTTAATTGTGGCGGGGTTGCTCTTGTGGAAATACTTAACCCCTTATGCTCCGGCAGAGAAGGCCGAGTCTGCGCTAGTGTCCGCCGGAGGTGTGTCTGTTGAGCAGAACGACAACTGGATATCTTTTGAGCCCACGGTCATTTTGGGGACGGCAGTGATTTTTTACCCCGGCGCATTGGTGGAAGCGGAGGCTTATGCCCCGCTTGCCAAACGGATTGCCGCTGCCGGGCACCCAACCTATATAGCCCGCATGCCGCTGAATCTCGCGGTCATCAAGGGCGATGCCGCAGATGAAATCATCCGCGTGCATCCCAAGCAGTCTTTTGTGCTCGGCGGTCATTCGCTGGGCGGTGTGATGGCGTCCCGTTATGCGTCAGAACATCCGGATCAGCTGAAGGGTGTCTTTTTTCTCGCTTCCTATCCAGATGAGAAAGGCAGTCTGAAGGACACTACATTGTCCGTATTATCCCTGCTCGGTACGGAGGATGAGGTTGTTGACAGGGACAAATACAACGAGGGACGTTCCTATCTGCCGGGCAATACGGTATATTTCTCGATTCTGGGCGGAAACCATGCCCAGTTTGGAAGTTATGGGCCACAAAAAGGTGACGGTACAGCAACGATTACCGAGGATGATCAGCAGGCCCGCACAGCACGAACGATGCTGGACTGGATGGGAAATCTGCGGTAGCGGGCTAGTTATCATGGCTATAGATAGATGAGAGGAGACGTATGATGCCACTGCTGCATGTAAAGGATCTCTCCGTGCCTTGCCAAGGCATATTGTTTGACAAGGATGGAACACTGCTCGACCTGCTCGCCACTTGGGGAAGCTGGGCGGAGGAGGTACTGCTAGGTCTCGGCAATGAGCTTGCCCTTATCGGCACCGGATCGCATGTTGATCTGTCCAAGGTGCTTGGCACATCTCATAATGCTGAAGGTAAGGTAATAGGCTATGATCCCGCCGGACCTCTCTCTATGGCAACTACGGAAGAGAGTTATGGCATTCTCGCGTGGCAGCTGTACACTGCCGGAGTTCCTTGGAATGAGGCGCTGGTCCGTGTGAAGGCCATTGCCAAGGATGCGATGAACGGAATGCGCGGACGCCGCACAATCGAGCCGCTGCCGGACCTGCTGCCGTTCTTGCAGCAATGTGCCGATGCTTCCTTACAGCTGGGTGTAGTTACATCCGATGGTGACAAGACCACAGGGGAACAGCTGGACTTACTTGGAATAACCGGTTACTTCCATACTATTGTCACGAGGGACCGGGTATCGAATGGCAAGCCGGATCCCGAGATGGCCGAAACCGCTTGCCGGGAACTGGGCTTGCTGCCGGAGCAGACTGTTATTATCGGTGACAGCAATGCGGATATGCAGCTCGGAAAAGGTGCGGGCTTACGCTTATCGGTCGGCATCTCTTCTGCCAGAGCGGCTGGACATCTGCAGGATGCCGACATCGTCGTTTCCGGCTTTCATGAGATCCGCATTACCTGTTAATAAATAACTCGTAGAAAGGGTGCGTGTGCAGACTATGGATCCATTGCAAACTTTGGCTTCCTGGATCAAGGATAGCGGAAACATCGTTTTTTTCGGAGGAGCCGGAACATCCACGGAGAGCGGTATTCCGGACTTCCGCTCAGCGGCGGGTTTATACCAGACTGAGCATAACTCGCCTTATCCGCCCGAGGTGATGCTGAGCCGCAGTTTTTTTATGTCCTCGCCGGACATTTTTTTTGATTTCTACCGCAGCAAAATGATTCACCCGGAGGCAGAGCCAAACGGTGCCCATTTATTGCTGGCAGAGCTGGAGCGGCAAGGCAAACTGAAGGCGGTCATTACGCAAAATATTGACGGGCTGCACCAGCTGGCCGGCAGCCGTGTAGTGCTGGAGCTGCATGGCTCTATCCACCGCAATCATTGCATGGGCTGCAACCGTTATTACGGTCTGGAGCAGGTGATTCAGTCTGCTGAACGGGCGCCCCTCTGCCCGGAATGCGGCGGCATCATTAAGCCGGATGTTGTGCTCTATGAGGAACAGCTGGACCATGATGTGCTGGTTGGGGCGGTCGCAGCGATTGCGGCTGCAGACTTGCTTATTATCGGCGGCACTTCGCTGACTGTTCAGCCTGCAGCCAGCCTCGTCACCTACTTCCGGGGGCGGCATACGGTGCTGTTGAACCGTGACCCGACACCGTATGACCATAGGGCGGATCTAATAATTACCGACCGGATCGGGAAAGTGATGGGAGCCGTTCAGGAACAGCTCTGAGAATCTTATAGATCTCACATCCTGTGCGTATCACTGCAGGTGATTTCAGATTACAAGATTACAACGGCCGCCAGTGGTTTAAAATAGGGTAATGTGACAACTGAGGATACGAGAGGCAGGGATAAGCAATGGTATATGTGGCTAGCGATGAACGGTATGAAGTTATGCAATACAACCGCTCTGGCAGATCGGGACTGAAGCTTCCGGCGATATCACTGGGACTTTGGCATAACTTTGGCGGGATCGACACTTATGAGAATGGCCGGGAGATGATTACCCGTTCGTTTGATCTCGGCATTACCCATTTTGATCTGGCCAATAATTATGGCCCGCCCGCAGGCTCGGCAGAGGAACTGTTCGGCAAGGTGCTCACCCGTGACCTTTCCCCCTACCGTGATGAGATGGTGATTTCTACTAAGGCGGGATATTATATGTGGCCAGGACCCTATGGGGAATGGGGTTCACGCAAATATATGCTGTCCAGTCTGGATCAGAGCCTGAAACGGCTGGGTCTGGACTATGTCGACATTTTCTATTCTCACCGTCCGGACCCGGAGACACCGCTGGAAGAAACGATGGGTGCGCTGGATTATGCCGTGAGGTCAGGCAAAGCGCTATATATCGGATTATCCAACTATACGGCGGAGCAGACCGTGGAGGCGGTCAACATTCTGAAGGGTCTCGGCACTCCGCTCCTGATTCATCAGCCGCGGTATTCGATGCTGGACCGCTGGATCGAAGGTGGACTGCAGGATGTGCTGGAAGAGAACGGTATCGGCAGCATTGCGTTTACTCCGCTGGCCCAGGGCCTGCTGACCAATAAATATTTGAATGGCATCCCTGAGGATTCAAGAGCGGCCGGCCCATCCACCGCGCTGAACGAAAGCCGGATTACACCGGAGGTGCAGCGCAAGATCCGGGCCCTTAACCAGATGGCTGTCGCGCGCGGCCAAAGTCTGGCCCAGTTTGCGCTTCTCTGGACACTTCGCGGCGGCAGAGTGACCTCCGCACTGATTGGCGCAAGCCGGGTGAGCCAGATCGAAGAGAACATCGCCGCGTTGTCCCATGCGGACTTTACCCAGGAGGAGCTGGATCGGATCGAGACCATCCTCAAAACAGAGAGTGATGTGTAAGCTTCACATCCACTACATGTATGGCCTCCATATGCATCCCGTTTAGGGGCCTATTGCTGCAAAGTCCGCTTCCTGACCGGAAGACGGGCTGTTGCTGTAGTAGTTGATAAGTAGGGATAGGACCTAGCCTGGGGGATACAGGGGGGATGAAGGAAGGTCGGAACCGGACTGAGGAGACGTTATTTGAGAATGAAGTGTCAAAATCATACCCATACGGACCGTATGACCTTTATTCTCTGAGAAAAGTGCCAGAACGCCCGCAATTATTGGGAATAACGTCCCTGAGGTCCGAAATTGTGTGTGAAAATAGATTAATTACCTAAATAGCGGCTATGGAGACCGTTTTCAGCAATTTTACTCATTTTGAACCCCAATAACACAGATCTCAAGGCTGCTGCTTCTCCCCGGGTCTGGACGTTGAGATGCGGTAAGCGGTTGGGGACTGGGCACAGAAGCGTTTGAATTGGCGGGAGAAATACAGGGCATCCGTCAGTCCAACGGATGCCGCAACCTGCTCTACGGATAATTCTGGACGTTCCCGCAGCAGCTGGCGCGATTTCTCGATGCGCAGCTTAAGCAGATAGGTCACCGGCGAGAGACCGGTCTCCTGCTTGAAGATCCGCGACAGGTAAGCGCGGTTATAGCCGAGGCTGCCGCACATTTGCTCGATCGAGACCGGGTGAGCATATTGGGAGGCCATATAGTGGATCATCTGCTTCACGGTGCGCTTAACCTGTGATTCTGCCCCCGACAGCCTGGAGGAGGAGATATGCCGCTCAGCGGCTTCTCCGACGATCAGATACAGATAGCCGAGTGAAGTCAGGTGGGCGCTCTCCTTATTGGCGTAGAACGCCTGCATCATCCCGGCCATCGCGGCGGGGATGACACTGCCTTCGGCGGTGGAGAGCACTGGCTTCTGCGGCGTAAAGCCGGTCTGCAGCACAAGCGCGTCGGCTTCCGCGCCGGTGAAAGCCGCCCAGCGGTAGCGCCAAGGCTGCTTCTCGTCCGAGAGATAGCTGACCAGCTGGCTGGGATGAATCAGGAAGCAGTCGCCTTGTCCCAGCTCATATTTGCGCTGCTCGGTGCGGAAGGTCCCGGAGCCGGATTCAATGAAGTGAAGCAGGTAATAATCATAGATTTTGGGACCGGCCTGATGCAGCGGCAAGGTCTGGCTTTCGCCGGCAAACAGTACATGCAGATTTTGCTTATCATAATAGACGGGATTTGACCCTACGGAATAAGTATGTTCCACGAAGAAGCTTCCTTTCTGGAGTTAACGCTGTCACCGCTTTGGGAACGGGTAATCGCTGGAAATGCCCGTCCTCCGATTATAACACGGAAGTCACATTTATCCATGCATTGCACACATGATTGCATTATCAGGGCAAGTCTGATTTTATTATAATATAACCATGAAGACAGCAATACTGATTCCAAGTTGAAGCAATAGCAGCGAAAGGATGGAGTGGCACTAATGAGCATACAGGAACTTAACAGCAAATTTATTGAGAAGTACGGGGAGAGTACCGAAGAGGCACGCGTCTTCTACGCACCGGGCCGTGTCAATCTTATTGGGGAGCATCTGGATTACAATGGGGGTTATGTGCTTCCGGCAGCACTGGAGTTCGGCACAACACTGATTGTACGCCCGCGCAGCGACGGCAAGGTTCAATTCGCATCGACGAATCTTCCTTACGAAGCTTCCATTGACTACAGCGAAATCGGCAAGGCCAAAACAGGGGAATGGATCGACTATCCGATTGGCGTCATGGTGGAATTGGCAAAGAAGGATCTTCCGGTTTCCGGCGGCTACGATCTCTTGTTCCACGGTGATATTCCGAACGGTTCGGGCCTTTCTTCCTCCGCTTCCATTGAGGTGGTTACCGGCTTCGCGTTCCTGACACTACTGGGTGGGGATACGGATACAGTAGAAATTGCGCTGCTGTCCCAGCGTGCGGAGAACCAGTATGTCGGCGTAAACTCCGGAATTATGGACCAGTTTGCCGTAGCCAACGGCAAGCGTGATCACGCGATTCTGCTGATGTGCGATACGCTGGAGTACAACCTGATTCCATTTGTGACCGGCGCCTACAAGCTGGTGATCGGCAACACGAACAAGAAGAGAGGTCTCGTGGATTCCAAATACAATGAACGCCGCAGCCAGTGCGACGAAGCATTGTCCATTCTGAAGCAGGAGGTTCCTTCCCTGTCTTACCTGGCAGAGCTGAAACCTCAGCAATTTGAAATCCATCAGCACAAAATTACAGATGAAACCGTCAGACGCCGCGCCCGCCATGTAGTGGAAGAGAACCAGCGTGTGCTTGACTCGGTTGAAGTACTGAAGAACAATGACCTGAAGCAGTTTGGTCAATATATGAATGACTCCCATGTCTCGCTTCGCGATCTGTATGAAGTAAGCTGCGAGGAGCTGGACATTATGGTTGAAGAAGCGCAGCGGATTCCCGGAACCCTTGGCTCGCGGATGACCGGTGCGGGATTCGGCGGATGTACGGTATCACTGGTGCATGAGGATGATGTCGAACGCTTTATCCGTGAAGTCGGTGAAGCCTATACCACCAGATCCGGTCTGGTAGGCGAATTCTACGTATGCGGTATCGGCAATGGTGTGGAAGAATTGAAAGGAGTGAAGTAAGATGGCGATTTTGGTAACAGGTGGAGCGGGGTATATCGGTTCTCATACAGTAGCTGAACTGCTGGAGCGGGGCGAGGAAGTTGTGGTTATCGATAATTTGCTGACAGGCCACCGTGAGGCGCTGCTGGGTGGCAAGCTGTATGAAGGCGACCTGCGGGACAAGGCGCTGCTGGCCAAGCTGTTTTCGGAGAACAAGATTGAAGCGGTGATCCATTTTGCCGCAAGCTCGCTGGTGGGCGAGAGTATGAAGGACCCGGTCAAATACTATGACAACAACGTATATGGTACACAGTGTCTGCTGGAAGCGATGCAGCATGCAGGTGTGGACAAAATCGTCTTCTCCTCCACGGCCGCAACCTACGGCGAACCGGAAAAGGTGCCGATCGAGGAAACTGACCGCACAGAGCCGGCGAATGTGTACGGTGAAACCAAACTGACGATGGAACGCATGATGGCCTGGTTTGACAAGGTGCTTGGCATCAAATACGTGGCGTTGCGCTACTTCAATGCTGCAGGGGCACATGCCAGCGGCAAGATTGGCGAAGACCACCGTCCGGAGAGCCATCTGCTTCCGCTGGTGCTGCAAACCGCGCTGAAGCAGCGGGAGAGCATTGCTGTCTTCGGCGAAGACTATCCGACCGAAGACGGTACCTGCGTCCGCGATTATATCCATGTCAGCGATTTGGCTGACGCCCATGTCCGGGCGGTCAACTATCTGCGCAGCGGCAGTGCAAGCAATATCTTCAACCTTGGCAACGGCCTCGGCTTCTCGGTCAAACAAGTGATCGAAACCGCCAAGAAGGTGACCGGGCTGGACATTCCGGTTGTCATTCAAGAGCGCCGCGCCGGTGATCCTGCTGTGCTGGTAGCTTCTTCTGACAAAGCCCGCTCCATTCTCGGCTGGACTCCGCAGCATGCGGACCTTGAGGATATTATTCAGAGCGCCTGGAACTGGCATTCAGCGAATCCGCAAGGATACGGAGAAGAATAACTCCATGCTGTCCGGGGTAGTCTGGCTTTCTATTGAACCAGCTGCCCCCCAAAAGGACGCAGACAACTTGCTACACCACATTAAGGAGAATTTAAATGCCTAACGATATTAATACCGCTCCGGCCGGAGAGAAGGCGCTGCATGCCATCGAACAGCTTGTGCTGTTTGCGCTGCACCAGGAGCTGATCCAGCCTGCCGATGTTGACTATAGCCGCAATGAACTGCTGGACCAGTTCGGCTTCAGTGAGCCGTATGCCCTTGAATTCAGTGAAACACCGCTTGAGAGCCCGCAGGGACCGCTGGACATTCTGATTGATTATGGCTTCGAAATCGGATTGATCCCGGAGAATACCGATACGTACCGTGATCTGCTGGATGCGAAGATTATGGGCCTGCTGATGGCACGGCCATCTGAAGTCAATGCTCAATTCTATAGCCTCTCGGCGGAGAAGGGCATTGAGGCGGCAACCGACCGCTTTTACAAATTAAGTATTGATTCCAACTATATCCGCATGGACCGGATTTCGAAGAATGTGTTCTGGCTGCAGGAATCACCATACGGGGATATCGAAATGACGATTAACCTGTCCAAGCCCGAGAAGAACCCGAAGGAAATCGCCATGGCCCGGCTGCTCCCTCCGCCGGTCTATCCGAAATGCCTGCTCTGCCGCGAAAATGTGGGTTATGCCGGACGGTTGAATCACCCGCCGCGCCAGAACCTGCGTGTAATTCCGCTGAAGCTGAACAACAATGAGAATTGGTTCCTACAGTACTCTCCGTATGTGTACTACAACGAGCACTGCATCGTGTTCCATCACGATCATGTGCCGATGAAGCTGACCAAGGAGTCGCTGAAGCGTCTGCTCAGCTTTGTGGAAGCTTTCCCGCATTATTTCATTGGCTCGAACGCCGATCTGCCGATTGTCGGCGGGTCGATTCTGACCCATGATCATTTTCAGGGCGGGCGCCACACCTTCCCGATCCAGAAAGCACCGAAAGAGCAGACGTTCACCCATGCCTCCTATCCGGGCGTCAGCCTCAGCATCGTGAAGTGGCCGATGTCGGTCCTGCGTCTGCATGGAGCGGACCCTGCAGTGCTGCTGGAATGCGGCAACGATCTCTATGAAGCCTGGAAATCCTACAGCGATCCTGAGGCTGAGGTATTGGCTTTCAGCGAAGTTGACGGTGTGGAAACCCCGCATAATACCGTTACTCCAATCGTGCGGCGGGCGGAAGACGGCGGCTTCGAGCTGGATCTGGTACTGCGCAACAACCGGACCAGCGAGGAATGCCCCGAAGGGATATTCCACCCGCACCGGGAGATGCACCATATCAAGAAGGAGAACATCGGCCTGATTGAGGTTATGGGTCTGGCTATTCTGCCGGGACGCCTGAAGGAAGAGCTGGATGCTATCGCAGGCGTGCTTGCCGGAGATCTCCCGCTACTGGCCGCCGTGAAGAGTGAAGCGGATCACGCGCTTGCACAGCATGCCTCGTGGATCCAAGAGCTGGCCGAACGCTTCGGCACAGGACACAACCACGAAGAAGCTGTCAAAATCGTGCAGAATGAGGTCGGTATCAAATTCACCCATATTCTGGAGCATGCCGGGGTCTACAAACGGACACCGGAAGGACAAGCCGCTTTCCGCCGGTTTGTGCAGAGCTTCGGAGCCCTATAAACAACTGAATGTTAGTATTAATGTCCCCGGCCACGCAGGTTTGGGGGCTTTTCTTATACTGTTCGTTCAGCTTGGCGTGATACGGGGAGACGCTGTGATTTGAATGACGCACGCCAGAGGTCTATAATATGAAATTGCATCACATTCATCAACTAATGGAGGTTTACCCATATGCGCAAGTTTGAATTTTATAATCCTACCAAGCTGATTTTTGGACAAGGAACATTGCAGGCTTTGAAGAGCGAAGTCCCGAAATACGGTAAGAACGTATTGCTGATGTACGGCGGCGGCAGCATCAAACGCAGCGGTTTGTATGATAATGTGCTGGCTGAGCTGAATTCCATCGGGGCTGTCGTGACCGAACTGGCCGGAGTCGAGCCGAACCCGCGTCTGTCCACTGTACATAAAGGTGTGGCATTGTGCCGGGAGCACAACATTGAGCTGATTCTTGCCGTAGGCGGGGGCAGCGTACTGGACTGTGCCAAGGCAGTTGCGGTAGGCGCGAAATATGAAGGGGATATGTGGGACTTTGTGGAACGCAAGGCTGCTCCGCAAGCCGCGCTGCCGCTGGGCACAGTGCTGACGATGGCGGCTACAGGCTCCGAGATGAACAACGGCTCTGTCATCAGCAACGAAGTCACCCAGGAGAAAATGGGCTGGGGCAGCGTGCATGCCTTCCCGGCATTTTCCATCCTTGATCCCGAGAACACCTTCACTTTGCCGCGTGACCAGACCGTCTACGGCATGGTGGACATCATGTCGCATGTTCTGGAGCATTATTTCCATACCGACGGCAACACGCCTGTACAGGACGGCTTCTGTGAGACGCTGCTGCGCACCGTTATTGAAACGGCACCGAAGCTGATCGGGGACCTGAACAATTACGAGCTGCGCGAAACGATTATGTACTGTGGCACAATGGCTCTGAACGGCATGGTCAGCATGGGCTTCGCCGGAGACTGGGCAACACACAACATCGAGCATGCCGTATCAGCAGTCTACGATATCCCGCATGGCGGCGGTTTGGCCATTCTCTTCCCGCAATGGATGAAGTACAACCTCAGTACGAACCCTGCCCGCTTCCGCCAGCTGGCCGTGAACGTATTCGGCATTGATCCGTCCGGCAAAAGCGATGAAGAAGCCGGTCTTGAAGGCATTGAAGCGCTGCGCCGCTTCTGGGATTCCATCGGTGCGCCGAAGACCTTGGGCGACTATGATATCAATGACAGCGAAATCGGAAACATGGCCGACAAAGCGGTGCGTTTCGGACCGTTCGGTAATTTCCGCAAGCTGGAGCGTGAGGATGTTGTAGAAATTTATACAATGGCGCTGTAAGAACGCCCCCATAAAGGAGCTGCAGAGCTGCAGCTCCGGGCAGGAAATCAAGCCGTTCCCGGTAATGGGGACGGCTTTTTTGCATAAACTGTTGGCATAGGCCGGCTTGGGTTCAAGGCTGCTTCCACGATACAATATTGAGATAATCATCCAAGTTTGTGAAACCAAGGACATGGTTTGAACGTTTATACTAGTATGACAGTCCGGAACTTTAGACGGGAGGAGAAAATAATGCAAACGCTGTATTTGGGCTGTTTGGCGCTCGGCGTCATTTTTGCCGTAGTCAGCGTAGTTGTGGGAGATCTGATCGGCAATGTTTTGGATGGGATATTTGATGTAGCTTCCTTTGATTTCCTGAACCCTGCTGTGCTGGCCGGGGGAGTTACCGTATTTGGCGGAGCAGGCATTCTGCTCACGCGTTACAGCAGGCTGGAAGATGGCGCTGTTCTTGCCTTGTCCTTGCTGATCGCAGCCTTTATGGGGGTGGTTCTTTACTTGGGAGTCGTCAAACCGATGGACAAAAGCGAGATGTCAAACGGGTTCTCCATGAGCGAGCTGCCTGGCAAGATCGGAGAAATTACCGTTCCTATTCCGGCACAGGGCTATGGCGAAATCATGGTGAAGTTCGGTGCAGGCAACAGCCTGCATACGGCAGCCAGCTTTGAGCAGCTATCCCTCCCGGCCGGGATTAAGGTTGTAGTGGTAGAGGTCCGGGAAGGTGTTGCGCTGGTAACTGAATTTGAAGAGAGAAAAGGAGTGGATTCTTAATGTTAGACTTAGACATTCCAGATTATTTGTTTATTCCTGTTGTGGTTGTAGCGGTTCTACTGGTGCTTGGGATTGCGTTCTGGGCGCGTTACAAGACGGTCGGACCCGATGAAGGAATGATTGTCACCGGTTCCTTTCTCGGCAGCAATCATATCTCAGATGATGGCTCGGGCCGTAAAATCAAGATAGTCCGCGGGGGCGGGGCGTTCATTCTGCCTGTCTTCCAGAAGGCCGAGTTCATGTCTCTGCTCTCGCATAAGCTCGATGTGACGACGCCGGAGGTATACACTGAGCAAGGGGTGCCGGTTATCGCCGACGGTGTGGCTATTATCAAGGTAGGCAGTTCTACCGAAGATGTGGCAACGGCAGCCGAACAGTTCATGGGCAAGCCGATAGAAGGGCTGAAGAGCGAGGCGCAGGAAGTGCTTGAAGGGCATCTTCGGGCGATTCTCGGCTCAATGACTGTGGAAGAGGTTTACCGCAACCGTGACCGGTTTGCCCAGGAGGTTCAGGGCGTAGCAGCGCGCGATCTTAAGAAGATGGGACTGCAGATTGTCTCCTTCACCATCAAAGATGTGCGCGACAAGCACGGGTACTTGGAAGCTCTAGGTAAACCGCGGATTGCTGCAGTGAAGCGGGATGCAGAAATCGCTGAAGCGGAAGCGCTGCGGGATGCACGGATCCAGAAGGCAAACGCCGAGGAGCAAGGGCAGAAGGCTGAACTGCTGCGGGATACGAACATCGCCGAAGCCTCCAAGGACAATCAGCTGAAGGTTGCAGCCTTTAAACGTGATCAGGATACAGCCAAGGCGGAAGCCGATCAGGCTTATCACATCCAGGAGGCGCGCGCCAAGCAGACGGTGGTGGAAGAGCAGATGAAGGTCGAACTGGTTCGTAAGGAACGCGAGATAGACCTGCAGTCCAAAGAAATCCAGGTGCGCGAGAAGCAGTACGATGCGGAAGTGAAGAAGAAAGCGGAAGCCGACCGCTACGCAGTGGAACAGGCGGCAGAAGCCGATAAGGCTAAGCGGATGCGCGAAGCCGATGCCTTGCAGTACAGCATTGAGACCCAGGCGAAGGCGACATCCGAGCAGAAACGCCTGGAAGGCCAGGCAACAGCCGATGCAGAACTGGCTAAAGGTAAAGCGGAGTCCGAAGTTATCCGCCTGCGCGGTCTCGCAGAAGCAGAAGCCAAAGAGAAGCTGGCCGAAGCGTTCCAGAAATTCGGCGAAGCTGCCGTGCTCGACATCATCGTGAAGATGCTGCCTGAATTGGCCGGTAAGATTGCCGAGCCGCTGGCATCCATCGACAAGCTCACTGTGGTGGATACGGGCAACGGTGAAGGAGCGGCGCGGGTCAGCAATTATGTGACCCAACTGATGTCGACGGCACCGGAGATGCTGAAGAGTGTCTCGGGAATTGATGTAGAGGCATTGATTAAAGGTTTGACTAAAGGAAAAACGGGAACTCCGGACCACAGACCGGCAGTATCGGTTGCACCTGCGGTACCGGTAGTACCTGCAGTACCGGCAGTGCCAGTGGTTCCAACTGATAAACTTGAAGGATAATGCGGGATAACTCAAGGTATGACAGGCGCATTGCCTGTCATACCTTGAATTTTATGGAGAGTGGGGAACTTCGTATGGAGCTGCTCTTGGATAACATCCGTAAGAGCTTCGGAGATAAACAAGTGCTCAAAGGCATTGACTACACTTTTGAAAAAGGCAAGATTTACGGTCTGCTGGGCCGCAACGGTGCCGGTAAAACCTCGCTGTTCAACTGCTTGAGCGGGGAGATCGGAATGGACAGCGGCGGGGCTTTTTTACGGGAAAACGAAGTAAGCAGTCCGCTTCGCGAGGCGGATATCGGGTATGTGTTTTCTTTGCCTATCCTGCCGGAATTTCTTACAGGCTATGAGTTTGTGAAATTCTATATGGAAATCAACCGCGACAAGATTGAACCTGGCAAAAGCATCGAAGATTATTTCGACATTATCCGGATTGAGCAGGAGGACCGCCACCGGCTGATCAAAGGGTATTCTCATGGCATGAAGAACAAGATCCAAATGCTCTGCTTTATCATTACACGTCCGCCCTTGATATTGTTGGACGAACCATTGACTTCTTTTGACGTTGTGGTGGCACTGGAGATCAAGAAGCTGCTGCGGGAGATGAAGCAGGATCATATCATTATTTTCTCCACCCATATTTTGCAGCTTGCAGCCGACTTGTGCGACGAGCTCGTTATCCTGAATAACGGGACACTCCAGGAGATTCCTGCCGACACCCTGCACAGCCCGAAATTCGAGGAGAGAATCATAACCTTGCTAAAGGATGAGGGCAGCAATGATTAAGACGCTGAACACCATACTGGATATCAGGGGCGCATCCGGGGCGAACCGGCTGATCTATTATCTCCAGCGGCTGCCGGTTATTGGGAAGATGGCAAAGAATGACTTGTATTCCCGGACAGGACTCAAAAAGACGCTGACTGTAATCGTGCTTATTCTGAAGATAATATGGGGCTTTCTGACCAAATTCGCTTACTTGGGAATTGTAGTCTATTGGCCGGTGATCACAATCGGCAAGGAACTGCCGCCTGCTGAACAGTATCAGCTCTATCTGCAAGTGCTGGTCATAATCAGTTGTGTCGTAGCGGCAGTTTCAAATGCGGTCATCCTGGAACCGAAGCGGGACAAATATATTTGTGTGAAGCTGATGCGGCTGCCTGCTGATCAGTACATGCACGCTACTCTGTCGCTTCGGACCTTCAGTTTCTTTGTTTATTATATACCGGCCATGTGCCTCTTCGCTTCATTGCTGCAGGCCCCGGTCTGGCAGGGAGTGCTGCTTGCCCTGCTGTTAACTGCCTGGCGCTTGGGCAGTGAGGCGCTGCATTTATGGCTCTTCGACCGTACGGACATTGTGCTTGTCAAAAAAACAGGGTGGGTGTGGACCGTCATAGGCGTGGGATTTCTTCTTGCCTATGCTCTGCTGTATGCAGAAGTGTCCTATGTGGACAGCGCTACGTTGTTCAACCTGCCGGCGGGTTTGGCCATTGTGGCTATAGGAGTGGTTGCCGCCGTTTATATTGCGCGTTATCCCCGTTACCGCAGTGCGGTTGATGCCGTGACCAAAATAGACGATCCGCTGCTGGATATGGGGCGTATGATGAAGGAGTCGAGAGTGAAGGATGTCGAGACGAAAGAAAAGGATTTTTCAGCGGAACAGCTGAGTCCCGGTCAATTTCAGGAGAAAAGCGGCTATGCTTACCTGAATGCGATCTTTTTCTCCCGGCATAAACGTTTTTTAATACAGCCGATTCAGCGGCGGATGCTCATCATTGGCGTGTTGTTCGCAGCCGGATTGCTGTCGATGATGGTCTCACCGGCAATGTTTACCAAGATGGCACATTTTTTAATCGGCAGCCTTTCTTATTTTGTATTTATTATGAATTTTACCTCGATCGGTGAGAAGGTCTGCAAAGCGATGTTTTACAACTGCGACATTAGTCTGCTGCGGTATGGATTCTACCGGGAACGGACGGCGGTGCTGAGCAATTTCCGGATTCGGCTGCTGAGAATAACCGCTCTGAATTTGATTCCGGCCGGAGCTATTTGTATAGCTGTGAATTTGCTCATTCTGCTTTCGGATGAAACCTGGGGGATTGCGGATGCAGCTGGTTTTTGCGGGGCTATCCTCGGCCTATCCCTGTTCTTCTCCGTGCATCACTTGTTCATGTATTATATTTTCCAGCCTTACAGCACAGAGCTGAATTTGAAGAATCCGTTCTTCACCATTGTCAACAGCATTGTGTTGGCTGCAACCATTGTGTGCCTCCGCTTGGAGAGCACTCCGGCTTATTTTGCGGGAATGGTACTGCTGACCACGGTAGCCTACATGACCATCGCCTTATTCCTGGTCTATAAATACTCGGGCAGAACCTTCCGGGTAAAATGATCCAGCCTCTTCCACATTCGAAATCTTGATGTTATGGCGGTAGCCAAGTATAATCTACACATGCTGTCAAGTTATGCAGCTGCCGCAGCGGTAAAGGTATTCAGAATTCAAAGAGGTGTAAGCAGTGAGCAGCATAACAGTGGCTAAGGTCCTCAATAACAATGTGATTATTGCCGAGCATCCCCAATACGCCGAGGTTGTGGTGATTGGCAAGGGCATAGGCTTTAACCGGAAAATGCGTGATCGGATCAGTCTGTCTTCCGTGGAGAAGATGTTTATTCTCCGCAGCCAGGAGGAGCAGGAGCAATACAAGCAGCTCGTTCCGCAGGTGGATGAGAAGCTGATCGAGGTAGTTCAGGAGATTGTATTGCATATCATGCAGAGCAGCCGCCAACCGCTGAATGAACATATTCATATTGCACTCACTGACCATATTTCATTTGCCATCCGCCGTCATGAACAAGATATCGCCATACATAATCCGTTTCTGTACGAAACCAGGGAAATTTACCCTGAGGAATACAGTCTGGCCGAATATGCAGTCGGGCGGATCAATCAGGCGATGGGGGTAACGTTGCCTCTTGATGAGATCGGTTTTGTCGCTTTGCATATTGTAAGCGCATTGAGCAACCGTCATATCTCCGAGGTGAAGCAGCATTCCGTGCTGATCGGTGATCTCGTGGGGCTGGTGGAGGATAATCTGAGTTATCATGTTCCGCGGGATTCCCTGGATTATTCCCGGCTGATCACCCACCTGCGTTTTGTTCTGGAAAGACTGCGCCGTGGTGAGAGTGTGCGGGAGACTTCTTCTCTGGACGGGTTGATGAAGCGCGAATATCCTGAAATGTACATGCTGGCCTGGAAGCTGACTAAGGTCATTGAGCAGCGGGTGCGTATTCCGGTATATCCGGCTGAAGTGAGCTACCTGACCATTCATCTGCAGCGCCTGGCCCAGAAGAAAGAGGATGAAGAGGATATGGGGCAGCATGAGGGTTGAAATGAACCCCTTACAAAAACATGCTTGCAACTTCAAAAAATCGGTGCTACAATGTTCCCTGTTCCAATAAAACAGAATACCTACGTGTAACTGATACGATCAGGCATGAGTGATTTACAGTATTTTGGTTGTCAGGCCCCAAGCTGGGGCAATCTAACCTTAGCGTTAGAAGACAAACCTAAATGCTGTGTTGCTCATGCCTTTTTTGGTTTCCTGTTTGTGCGAAATTACTATTAAGGAAGTGGCCTAAATGTTCAAAAAGTTGTTTGGCGTTTTGCAAAGAGTCGGTAAAGCGCTTATGCTTCCTGTAGCCATCCTGCCTGCGGCGGGCTTGCTGCTCGGGATCGGCAACATGCTGGTTAACCCGGATTTCCTCCAATACGTACCGGCACTGGAAAACAGCGGGGTTCAGGCCGTTGCCAACGTTTTGATGAACTCGGGACAGATTGTTTTTGATAACCTGTCGCTCTTGTTTGCGGTCGGGGTAGCCATCGGTCTTGCCGGTGGTGAAGGGGTTGCCGGTCTTGCGGCAATCATCGGTTTCCTCGTAATGAATGTAACCATGGGAACGGTACTGGGCATTAACGCTTATGTATTGACCTGGAAGGATTTCTCCTATTCCAGTGTCTTGGGAATACCGACGCTGCAGACAGGGGTTTTCGGCGGTATTCTGGTCGGGATACTGGCCGCGTCGATGTACAAGCGGTTCTTCCGCATAGAATTGCCGTCGTATCTTGGTTTCTTTGCGGGTAAACGGTTTGTGCCGATTATGACGGCAGTAACCTCCCTGATTCTTGGTCTTGTATTGACGGCTGTATGGCCGCCGATCCAGCACGGCCTGAACTATGTGTCGCAAAGCATGATCAACACGAACTTGACGCTGTCGGCCTTTATCTTCGGTGTCATTGAGCGTTCACTGATTCCTTTCGGCTTGCATCACATTTTCTATTCACCGTTCTGGTATGAATTTGGCAGCTATGTCGATAAAGCCGGTGAACTGGTACGCGGGGATCAGCGGATCTTCATGCAGCAGCTGCGCGACGGGGTGGATTTCACAGCGGGTACATTTACAACAGGTAAATATCCGTTCATGATGTTCGGTCTGCCGGCAGCGGCACTGGCGATCTACCATGAAGCCAAACCTGAGAATAAAAAGATTGTCGGCAGCTTGATGGTTTCTGCAGCCCTTACTTCTTTCCTGACAGGGATTACAGAGCCGCTGGAATTCTCATTCCTGTTCGTAGCTCCGCTTCTGTTCGCAGTGCATGCTGTCTTTGCAGGTCTTTCCTTTATGACTATGCAAATCCTTCATGTTAAGATCGGAATGACCTTCTCCGGCGGCTTTATCGACTATGTGCTGTTCGGTATTATCCCGAACCGTACTGCGTGGTGGCTGGTTATCCCGGTAGGTCTGGCTATTGCCGTGATTTACTACTTTGGATTCCGCTATGTCATCCGGAAGTTCAATCTGAAAACTCCGGGACGTGAAGATGCATCCGATGATTCGGAAGACGTCAACACGGGGAATGTATCTACAAGCGGTGATGATCTGCCGCGCAACATTTTGTCCGCACTGGGCGGCAAAGAAAACATCACCCATCTGGACGCCTGCATCACCCGCCTCCGCGTCGAGGTTAAGGATAAGGCAGGTGTAGATAAGAACCGGCTGAAGAAGCTGGGTGCTTCCGGTGTGCTTGAGGTTGGTAATAACGTTCAGGCGATCTTTGGTACACGTTCAGATACAATCAAGTCACAGATCCAGGATGTCATGAACGGCAGAATACCAGCTGCTGCCGCACCGCAGCCTGAGCTTGAGAAGCAGGCCGGTGAAGAAGGCGCAGCAATTATTCCTGAGGACATCGTGTCCCCGGTAAATGGCGAGCTGCTTGATATTACACAGGTTCCAGATGCTGTCTTCTCCCAGAAGATGACGGGTGACGGATTCGCCTTCCTGTCAGATGACGGCAAGATTGCTTCACCGGTATACGGGAAAGTGTTCAATGTATTCCCGAGCAAGCATGCCATCGGGATTATGTCCGACGGCGGCAAGGAAGTGCTCGTGCATATTGGTGTTAATACTGTAAAGCTTAAAGGCCAAGGCTTCACGATTCTTGTAGAAGAAGGCGACCTGGTAGCTGCAGGACAGCCGATTATGGAAGTGGATCTGGAATACGTGAAAGCCCATGCGCCTTCCGTTATTTCACCGGTCATCTTCTCCAATCTGCCTGAAGGGTCCACGGTTACCTTGAAGAAGCCGGGTAAAGTGGCTGTAGGCGATAAAGACATCATCAGCATTCAGTAACATGTGCATTGGCATAGCGCTTCCCTTATAATGAAGGGGAGCGCGGCCTTCACATAAGACAAACATTCAAATTAACAGAAAGCGAGTTGGATATTATCATGCAAAAAACATTCAGAATTATTGACGAAGACGGAATTCACGCACGCCCAGCAACAGCGCTGGTAAATACAGCAACAAAATTTAAAGGCACAGAAGCATTCGCGGAAGCCAAAGGTAAAAAAGTAACACTTAAATCCATTCTCGGCGTATTGTCTTTGGGTCTTGAAGCTGGCGATACTTTGAGTCTGATTACTGAAGGCAGTGAAGAAGCGGAAGCACTGAGCGCACTGCAAGATGTGATGATTAAAGAAGGGCTGGGAGAGCTCCATGAATAAAATTTCAGGAATCGCGGCTTCAGCAGGTATTGCCGTAGCCCGTGCATTTATCCTGGAACATCCGGATTATACAATCACGAAGACTGCTGTAAGCGATGTGGAAGCCGAGATTGCCAAACTGGAGAGCGCCCTGGAGAAATCCAAGGGCGAGCTGCAGGGCATTAAGGAGCGTACGCTCGCTGAATTGGGCGAGAAGAAGGCGGAGATTTTCGAATCCCATCTGCTGATTCTTGAAGACCCCGAACTCATCAGTCCCGTAATGGATAAAATCCGCGAGGAATCGGTTAATGCGGACTATGCCCTAAATGAAGTCGCCACTCAGTTTATCGAAATGTTCGAAAATATGAAAAGTGCTTACCTGCAGGAACGTGCTGCTGATATGCGCGATGTAACCAAACGCATCCTGAACCACCTGCTGGGTATTCACTATGTAAGTCCTGCGGAAATCAATGAAGAGGTTATCGTCATTGCCCTGGATTTGACTCCATCCGACACGGCGCAGCTTAATCGTAAATACGTGAAGGGCTTCACGACGAATATCGGCGGACGCACCTCGCACTCGGCCATCATGGCCCGGTCCCTGGAAATTCCGGCGGTAGTCGGCACCAAGAATGTTCTGTCTGAAGTCAAGTCGGGAGATCTGGTGATTGTCGACGGTTTGAGCGGAGATGTTCTAATCAACCCGAGCGATGCTGAAGTCGCCGAATATAAAGCTAAGCAAGAAGCCTATGATCTGCAAATCGCCGAGTGGAAAAAACTCCGCGATGAGCCGACCGTATCGGCTGACGGCAAACATGTAGAACTGGCTGCCAATATCGGCACACCTAATGATGTGAACGGTGTGATCGAGAACGGCGGCGAAGGTGTAGGTCTGTACCGCACCGAGTTCCTGTACATGGGCCGCGACAAGCTGCCTTCCGAAGAAATCCAGTACAATGCTTACCGCACCGTGCTTGAGAACATGAACGGCAAGCCGGTTGTTGTGCGCACACTGGATATCGGCGGTGACAAGGAGCTGCCTTACCTGGATCTGCCGAAGGAAATGAACCCGTTCCTTGGATTCCGTGCGATCCGCCTGTGTCTGGATCGGCAGGATATTTTCCGCACCCAGCTGCGCGCTTTGCTTAGAGCAAGTGCTCACGGTGACCTGCGCATCATGTTCCCGATGATCGCTACGCTCGGCGAATTCCGTGCAGCCCGCGATCTGCTGCTGGAAGAAAAGGCTAAGCTGCGCGAAGAAGGCAAGGAAGTATCGGACAACATTCAGTTGGGCATCATGGTAGAGATCCCATCAACAGCGGTTCTGGCTGACCAGTTCGCCAAAGAAGTGGATTTCTTCAGTATCGGTACCAACGATCTTATTCAATATACGATGGCTGCCGACCGTATGAATGAACGGGTATCCTACCTGTACCAGCCTTACAATCCGGCGATCTTGCGTCTGGTCAAAATCGTTATCGACGCAGCTCATGCTGAAGGCAAATGGACTGGCATGTGCGGCGAAATGGCCGGCGACAGCACAGCGATTCCGCTGCTGCTCGGTCTGGGCCTCGATGAGTTCAGCATGAGCGCAACCTCCATCCTGCCTGCACGCAGCCAGATTTCCAAGCTGTCCGCTGCAGACATGAAGGAAATGGCGGCCAAAGCACTTCAGCTTGGCACCGCCGAGGAAGTTGCTGCACTTGTGCAGAGCAGCGTGAAGTAAATTCGCAAAGCTTTCTTGCATTATCCGTTTAGGCAATTCACTCTTCCAACTACTACTGCCGGCCTCCTCTATAGGAGGCCG